>JBDTPP010000075.1:0-13531 GCA_039932615.1 Pseudoxanthomonas sp. | reverse complement strand
CGCTGTCGTACGCCAACGGCGGCGTCGTTGCCCCAGGCGACACCACGCCGCGGCCGGGCGCGCAGGTGTTCTCCGGCTTCACCCCCTCCAACGGTGGCAGGTTCGACCGCCACAACTTCTCGTTCTATTCGGGACTGGAAGGCAACCTGACCGGGAAGTTCTCCGCCGGTATTGCCGCGCGCTATGAGAACTACAGCGACTTTGGTACCACCACCACGGGCAAGGTGACCGCGCGTTACGCGTTCAGCGACGCCATCGCGCTGCGTGGCACCGCGTCTACAGGCTTCCACGCACCGTCCCTGCAACAGCAGTTCTTCCAGTCTACTGCCACCAACTTCATTCCCACCCCGACCGGCCTGCAACCCTTCGACATCTTCACGTTCCGCGTGACCGACCCGGCGGCCATTGCACTCGGGGCCGAACCGCTGAAGGCCGAAAAGTCGACCAATTACAGCCTGGGCCTGGTGCTGCAGCCGATCGATAACCTGTACATCACTATCGATGCCTACCGGATCGAGCTGAAGGACCGGATCACGCTGTCGGAAAGCCTGACCAGCACGGCAGTGCGCGATTTCCTCAACAGCCCCGCGATCGGCCTGGTGGGAGTCGGTGGTGGCCGCTACTTCACCAATGCGATCGATACGACCACCGACGGCATCGATCTCATAGGCACCTACAAGTGGGAATTGGGATCCGGCAGACTGGATCTCACCACCGGCTACAACTACAACAAGACCAGCATCGACCGCGTGGCAACCAATCCGGCCTCGCTTACCGCAATCGATCCTACCGCAGAGCGCTTCGGGCGCGTCGAGATCGGCCGCTTCGAAGTCGGTGCACCTCGCGACAAGTTCCTGCTCGGCGGCGTCTGGACTTCCGGCAACTGGGAATTTTCCGCCAATGGCACGCGCTACGGCGAAATCACGGTCCGCAATCCGAACCCCGCGCTGGATCAGACCTTCGACCCCAAATGGACGGTCGATCTTGCAGCGACCTTCAAGCTCGACAGCTGGGACTTCACCCTGGGTGGCGACAACGTGCTAAACGAATATCCCGACGAGATCCTCGCCCTGAATTCGAGAAACGGCCAAGTGCCCTACTCCAGCAGCGCCGCCCCATTCGGCTTCAACGGCGCGTTCGTCTACGGCAGGATTGGCTACAAGTGGTGATGGGTCGATGCGACTTCATTTAGTTCCTGCCGATTGGCTGTTGCGGAAAGATATGGCTGCTGTCGATCGCAAAGGCTCGCCTTGGTGGGCCCCCTGGAGTCCACATGATTGATCACGAGACACTGATGGGATTTGCGGGACAGATCGCTGCGATACTCGCAGCGAAGGAGCCTATTTTCCACGTCAGCGAGCTTGGCACCTCGCGGAAAGATTTTGAACGCATGATGGCTCCCGAGTTCTGGGAGGTCGGTGCGTCTGGCACCGTCTATTCCAGGGATCAGGTCCTGGCCGTGCTCGAGCAACGGCACCGCACGCGCGTGACCGAGTCATTGTGCTTGACGGACTTTCTCTGCCAGAAGATGGCGCCCCGCCACTATCTCGTGACCTACCTACTCGACCAGGACGGTCGCTTTAGCCGTCGCGCCACACTCTGGAGACATACTGGTGACGGTTGGAAAATTGTCTACCACCAAGGCACGCTGGTTGCGAACTAACGCCCGAATCAGGCCGACCTTCTCGAGAAGCCGGATGGAGTCTTGAAACTACGAACGGGGTTGAGCTCGGCATGAATCTCTAGGCGACACTCGTGTGCAACTCCAATGCGACCGCCTGGCCCCCGGATGCAACCGGACTGAGCGCAGCAAATCCATCAATTCAGAAGAAAATGAAGTGGCCAATCGCCTCGATTCCCTATGCCGAATCCGAACACCGACGAGCAAGCTCCAGCCTATGTTGCTGCTGCGGTTTCCCCAAAACTCGACATAAGCGGCGGCCTTCAGCGGGCGAGCCAGCGGGAGGATGTCCGCCCGATGGAATGGCTGTGCGTCATTGTGCCCAGGGAAGCACGAAGGGCGCTTGACCCTGGACCACGGCCTTCCCGCCAACTGGCATCACCACTACCGCTTCAAACGAAACATCCGAAGAGTTTGATAGCGAGAAGTCCGTGTCCGCAGGGACAACGAGAGTAGAACCTGCCGTCCAGGTAAGTGAACGTCCATCAAGGACACATCGGCCGTCCCGGACAGTGCTACGAAGACTTCTTCCCACGTGACCTGGGGTGTTCCCTCTGCGACAGAACCCGGGACAACACTTATCTTCCACACGGACTTCCTGGCATTCAGAGGTGGTTGGCTGCAGTTGCAACCAATCGAAGCTGGCCACCGTAACGATGGAAACGTTGAACGCATCGCTCAGTCGACAATGAACAACCTGGCTCCGGTCTCGGTATAGGAGCGGTGGGGCTCGGCGTTGTCAGCAACTTGGTAGCTCATGCCCGGCTTGAGGACGAACCTGCGCCCGTCTTCGAGCTCGGTGTGCAGCTCGCCCTCCATGCAGAAAAGTATGTGGCCTTTGCTGCACCAATGGTCGGCGAAATAGCCCGGCGCATACTCGACCATTCGAACCCGAATGTTCCCGAAATGCTGTGTGCGCCAGTAGGCAAGGCCCGGTTGGCCCTTGTGCGGGATTCGTTCGATGAACGACCAGTCGGTTACGTCGAACGGGATATCTGACATCTGCATGATCCGCACCTCGTGATATGGCTACTTGACGCTTGAGTCAAGCGGCGCGCTATGTCGCGCGCGGCCAGCCCTGGACGAATTTTCGGGTCGCAACACGTAGCTGAGCATCGCGACCGAAAGTTACCTTCCCTCCAACCAAAATGTTGCGCAGCCGTGCTTGTCCGACGCCTCGAACGGAGGCGCGCTGCTTTTTTCCATCGCGCTGCAATGGATCGTTAGGCGCTTGTAATGGCGCTAGGGAACCCGCGCGGTAACGAGCCAGGTGCTGGACATCGCCCAGACACCATTGTCGCGAAGAAACGGCTGGAACGCGCTGCGAAGCGCTGTCTCTATCTCGCGATGCAGAGCGCCGGACTTCTCCCGGGCCAGGCGGATCGTTTCGCCGGCAGGCCCGATGTCGCGCGCGAAGTCGAGTGCTTCATCGAGCGAGGCGCCAATGCACATCGGTGCATCGAAACGGGCGAATGCGGGTTCGATGAATCCGGCCGCCAGCAACTGATCGCTGACCAGGTCCGTGCTGGCCCACGAGAACGGCCCGGGTCCGCAGGTCACCTCGTCTTTCGACTTGTCGGCGTCGTCGATGAATCGCTCGACTACCTGCTGCGCCAAATGGAAGCATGGGTTGTCCTCGCGCCTTCGCCACGCCGAGGCCGCCAGCCTTGCGCCTGGAGCCAGCGAATTTCGAATGTTGCGAAGCGCGGCCACGGGAGACGCAAAGAACATGGTTCCGAAACGCGCGAAGGCCGCGTCGTACGGGCCGTCGAGTGGATCCACCTCCGCGTCGGCGCAAAAGAAGCGTATGCGCCTGGCGCCTTGTGCCTGTGCCCGCTCCCTGGCCGCGTTGACGAAATTCTCGGCGCAATCGACGCCCACTGCTTCACCCTTCGAGCCGACAAGCGCCGCCAGCCGGATGGTGCTGTCGCCAAAACCGGCGCCGATGTCTAGCACGCGGGCCCCTGGACCCGGCGGGAAGCGCTCGAACAACTGCGAGCCGTGCTGCCCCAGCCCCTGCACCAGCAGGTGCTCATACCTGGAAAACTTGTCGAACAGCACGGTGTTCCAGGCCGCGATCGCACCCGCGTTGCCAGTACGCGTATTCATCGGCTATCCGCCGAATCGCCGGGGCCGTGACCTGCGACCTTCGCCCGCTCCGGGCGCCAGCTGGCGAACGTGGGCACGATCGTGCCAACGCGCTGGCGATAGTCTTCGTACCGCCGTCCAAATTGACGCTGCAGCGAGCGCTCCTCGAAAAAAACGCCGATCCAGACATACAGCGTGGTGCCCGCCGCGAACAACAAGTGGTCCAAGGTCATGGTCGGCGTGACCCAGACACCCACCAGCACACCGGTCATTAGCGGATGGCGATCGAAGCGGTACATCCACCGCTCCTGGAACAGCGCCGGGGTAAGCGGGTGTCCGCGCAGCGCCTGCCATACCTGCTGCAAGCCGAAAAGCTCGAAATGGTTGATCGCAAACGTAGCCAGGAACAAGTACGCCCAACCGACAAGGGCAACGCCGAGCGCAGTCCAGCGGAGCATGGGCGATTCCAGCGACCAGACGATGGTGGGCATTGGCTGCCAGAGCGCCAGCCACAGGACAATCACCAATCCCGTCATCAGCACGTAGGTCGAGCGCTCGGCTGCCGGCGGGATGATGCGAGTCCAGCGGGCCTTGAAGCCCGGACGCGCCATCAGGCTGTGCTGGACTGCAAACGTGATCAGTAGCAGCGCATCGACCGTGAGAGCAGCACCCAGCCCCAGGTCTCCCAGGGGGGTGCCGCGGAAACGGAAGACGCCCAGCATGAACAGGATCAGCCCGACCAACGCCGCCACGCCGATTGCGTAGGATGCGATGCCATAGCTGAAAACGGCGATGCGATGTATACGCGAACGCGGCGATGCTTGAGTGGTTGTGGATGGTGGGTTCATGGTTTCTCCGGCTCCAGGTGTGGGACGTCCTGTACCTTTCTGCGTGGTCATCGTCGACGCAGAAGTTAGAACCGGTCCAGGCTTGGTTGTTGTAGGTGGGGTGGGTAGAGTCGAGTCGCGATCGCGCGCTCAGTGTCGAATGACGACGACCTCCAGATATTCACCAGGCACTACCAGCGACGCACTGCCAGCGGTATTCATCTCGCTGAGCAGCGCGACGATATCGCGCTCCAATCGGCATTGGTCGGCACCATCAAGGGCTTCGAAAGCCTTCTTGACAGGGCCGTAGGAATCGCGGAACACCTGCAGCCAATGCAATGGCGATCGGTAGCGGAAGCTGAAAAACCGCCGTTGGCAACGGATGTCCAACGCCTGACTGCCCAGTCGCTCGACGATATAGGGTTCGGTACCCCACTGTGGAGGCGAGTGAAAGCCGACTTGCGGCGGGATGTAGACGCCTATGACCTTGAACAGGCGGCCGATGAAACCCTCGGGCGTCCAGTTCGCGAGGCCGATCTTGCCGCCGCTGCGGGTGACGCGCAGCATCTCGGACGCCCAGCGCCTATGGTCCACAGCGAACATGGCGCCGAAGGTGGACAGCACGGTGTCGAAGCTGCCGTCGGCAAAAGGCAGTTCCTCGGCGTCGGCTACTTCAAATTTCACGTCCAGTCCTTCGGCAATGGCACGTTTGATGCCTTTATCGAGCAGGGCCGGCGCGTAGTCGGTTGAAGTGACATCGGCAAAGCGGCGCGCCGCCGCGAGCGTTGCGTTGCCATTGCCGGCCGCAACGTCGAGCACGCGTTCTCCGGCGCGGATATCGGCTGATTCCGCGAGGACCTCCCCCACGATCTGCAGCGTTGTACCGATCACAGCGGAGTCACCGCTGGCCCAGATGGCCTGCTGGCGCCGCTTGAGGATCGCCAGATTTGGAATCGATGCGTGTCGTTCGTCGGCGGGATGCATTGGCAGGGGCTTTACATTAACCAAAGCCATTCTCGCCAACCGATCCCCTTGACGCTTTCCCTGGAGTCCTGCAGATTTGCCTCTCCGTCCGCGAATGGTGGCGTACCTGGCACGCACGTCCACGTTGCTTGACTGACGCTATGCCGACGAGACCTGACATGAACGCCGATCCGCTCTCCGACCTGTTGCGTAGCGTGCATCTGCGTGGCGCGATCTTCTATTACGTGAGCTTTCGCGACGACTGGGTTGGCGAAACACCGGGCTCACGCGAACTGGCCGAGGCGCTGATGCCTGGCGCCGAACACGTGATGGCTTACCACTTGATCGTGCACGGAGAGGGTTGGGTGGCGACCAGCGGAGAATCTCCTGTGCGGTTTACCAGTGGCGACCTGCTGATGTTTCCGCGCGGCGATGGTCATGTACTGTCCAGTGCGCCCGGCATGCGGGCACGCCGCGACGACAGTGACTGGCGCTTCACGACGCGAAACCAGCCGAAACCCATCGTCGTTTCCTACCATGATGGCGTGCTGCGGCCGGGCGAAGCGGTGGCGGTGGATGATGCCAGTGCGGTCGTCATATGCGGATTCATCACCTGCGACCTCAAGCCCTTCAATCCCCTCATCGGTGCGTTGCCGCGTCTGCTCCATTTGAAGGCAGAAGGCGTAGGCGCATGGGTTGCAGCCGCCCTGGACCAGGCGGTGGCCGAATCACGCAGCGCCCGCGCCGGCAGCGCGGCAGTGCTTGAGCGCGTCAGCGAAATGATCTTTGTCGATGCCGCGCGACGCTACCTTGAATCCATGCCGGACGACGCGTCCGGTTGGCTCGCTGCGCTGCGTGACCGGCACGTGGGACGCGCGATAGGACTGATCCACGACCGGCCAGCCGAGCAGTGGACTGTCGAAGAACTCGGTCGCCAGGTGGGTCTCTCCCGCTCCGCATTGCACGAGCGGTTCATGCAATTGGTCGGCCAACCACCAATGCAGTATCTGGCGCATTGGCGCGCGCAACGCGGCGCGCGCCTGTTGCGCGAAAGCCATGCCACGGTGGCCGCAATCGCGCAGGAGGTCGGCTACGCCTCCGAAGCCGCATTTTCCCGCGCGTTCAAACGCATGGTCGGGCAGCCCCCCGCGGCCTGGCGTCGCGTGCAAGGGAAGCTGCACGACTAGGGCGGATTCCGCCCGCTCTGCAAACCTGCCAGCTAGACCGTATCTTCAGGATCAGTCGAACTGCAAGCTCACTCGCGAAGTGCAAGGTGTCCAGTAGGTATCGTTTGCAAGGTCTGGTTGGCATGGGTTGCGAATACGTATCGCGGATACGTCTTCCTGGCCAAGTCACTCGCGGCAAGGTCGATATCCAGGGTGCGGAACGGCTGCTGATCGGAGGTGCGGGCGAGCAACTCTCCGTCCGGGCTGATGATCCAGCTGGCGCCTCCGTACGACCCGTCGGGCTGTGCGCGATTGGAGGACAGGCAATACGCGCCCGAGCGAACCGCGGCGACGGTCGCGACCGACAACCATTTGCCTGCCGTGGCCGCGCAGGTGGCGCGCGGACAAATGACTGCCTGCACGCCTTGAATGGCATAGGCCGCGTACGTATGGAGTGCCCAGAGCTCGGTGCAGATGTTCAGACCGAAAGTCAACGAATCGGCACTGTAGGGCGGGAAGGCTGCGTCGCCACGCGCGAACCAGCGCGTTTCCCGGCCGCCGGGCTCGTCGGGAAGGAAATGTTTGCGGCGCAAGCCCTGGTAACCGGATTCGGCGGACCAGAGAAAACCTTCGTTGAAGCATCCGTCACCGGCTGTCACCGGACGGGCACCGATCACGTGCTTTACGCCAAGTTCGCCTAGTCGCGCGATCCACCAATCACTCTGGCTTTCTGCATCCCTCCAAACGGAATGATCGAAATCCTCGATTTCCCATACGGGCCGCGCGAAGGCGAACTCGGGCAAAACGAGCAGCTCGGAGCGTTCGCGAACGGTGTGCTCGCATAGTGCTTTCCATGCGGCAACGAGGGGTTCGATCTCATTGGGTAGTTCACAGACCGTGGCGCGCATTCAGCTCTTCCCCTTATCGATGATTGCTGGAGACATTCGCTCCGTGAAACGGGTTCGTCCTGGTCAACCACAAGGCGATCACGCCACGCACGATCCTTTCCGCCCCGCCCCGCCCCGCCCGCGCTCAGGCTGTGCGGGAATGCGGGGCCGTCAAACCTCCGTGCCCTCTTCTCCAGGGTGAGCATCGGGCGCTATCGATTGCCACAGGGTGCTGGTCGCATAGCTTGAAGATTCCCCCTACCGGAGGCACGGGCCTAGGGGAGGACGGTCGTGCGATCCGGTGGGGGGAAGATGAAAAGCCATGTCAGCGTGACGTTTCCGCGGCCATCAGCAGCACGGGTCTTGCTGCCTCCTTGCGGACACTCTCCACCCGCAAATTCCATTCCTGCAGGTGCAGATAGGAATGCAGCGACAGGTCAAGACGTGCGTCGTGCATAAGTCGCGACGAGACGGACAAGTCTGCCAGCGAAATGCAGCTGCCTGACAACCAGGAGCGGTCACTCAGATGGGTATTCAGGATCCGGGCGCAGCGGTCAAAGCGCTGGCAGGCAAGCTCGATTGCGCCCGGGTCGACTTGACCTTGGCTCTGCAATTCATGCGCCTTTTTTTCCCTGGACAGGGCGTTGAGCGCTACCGACAGATGGGTTGCGTCCCAGAATTGCCACTTCGCGATGTCGGCGCGCGCACCCGGGTCTTCAGGCCACAATACCGTGCCTGGCCGCAGCGAGGCCAGGTATTGGGTAATGGCATGCGCTCCCCAGAGCACCAGCCGACCACTGGTGAGCACGGGTAGTTCACCGTTGGGATTGAGCGACAGGAAGTGACTGCGTTTGTGTTCCTGCAGATTGATATTGATCAATCGCTTCCCAACGTGTAGGCCCAGAAAGTCCAGGACGCTGAGCACATTACGCGATGCGCTATCCAACGGATGGTAGTAGAGCAACAAATCTGGTTCGTTGCGCTTGATCATCTGCAACTGCTGTTTCCTCCTGCAATGCTGCGTTGTTGCCGGGCCGATGGTCGCTGCGGTCGCCGAAACAAGGGCACGAGCAAAGGCTTTGCGACTGGGTATGGCGAATTCGGGGAAGCGCTCGCCTTGGCGCTGGACCGGACGGATCTGCGCCTGCGCGTGTCCTTACAGGCTCGCGCTGATGCCGATACCGCCTGAACTCTCATGCCCACTGAAGGAGGCACCGAAGGAAATCGTGACCCGCTCGCTCAGCGCGTGCGCGTAACCGAATGCGGCGGCGGTCTTGCCGTTCTGTGTTCCAAGTCCCACCGCCAGGCGGCCACGATCGCTGCGGCTGCCGGCCGCGTTGATGGCCATCTGCGCCATGGCCGCACCCATCGCGCCGTTGCGGTCGATGCGCCCGTCCTGGCGGTTCAGGCGTTGATCGATGCCATCCAGTTGCGCGCCCAGGCCAGGAAAGTCGAAACTCAATATCTGATCGATGCGCTGGTTGGTGTAGGTGTTGGCTTGCTGCAGCGTGGCGGCATCGCCGGCGGCAGCGGTCGTTTTGGCGCTTTGCACCGTGGCCGCATCGCCGGCGGCGGCATTGGCATTGGCGCTCTGCAGCGTGACGGCATCGCCGGCGGCTGCGTTGGCATTGGCGCTCTGCAACGTAGCGGCATCGCCGGCGACCAGCTCGCTGCGTACCGGCGCCAGCTGCTGGTCGGTATAGGTGTTGGCCTGCCCGACCGCCACCGCGGTGACGTTGCCGAATTGGGCCAGGGTGAATGCATTGGCGGCCTGCAGCGTGGCCGCGTCGCCGGCCTGCATCTGCCCCAGGTTGACCGCATCGGTGGTCTGGGTGGCGTTGGCGACGTTGGTGATCTGGCGTTCTGCACCTGCGCTGCCCACCGAGACGGTGTTGGCGCGATCCGCCACCGAGCCGGTGCCCAGGGCCACGCTGTTGCCGGCGGTGGCCTTGGCCGCACGCCCGAGGGCGGTGGCGCCGACGCCGCTGGCGGCGCTGTTGGCGCCCAGCGCGGTACTGTTGTCGGCCGAGGCATTTGCCAGCCAGCCCGTCGCGGTGGCATTGATCGAACCAGTGGCCTGCGCGCCGCTACCCAGCGCAGTGGCGAAGCGGCCGCTGGCATTGGTCTGCTCGTTCAACTGGATGATGCCGTCGCCATTGCGGTCGAAGGCGCCGCCCATCGCGACGCTGGCAACGTTGCCGGCGTTGGCCTGGAAGCCGACCGCGGTAGCGCTGATGTCGTTGGCCACACTGAGAGCACCCAGCGCGGTGGTATTGTCGGCGTTAGCGCCGCTCGAGACGCCGAACGCCGCGCTGTTGACGCCAAGCGCTTGGCTGAAGGCGCCGAACGCAGTACTTTGCAGGCCACTGGCGATGCTCCTCGCGCCCACGGCAGTACTGAGAAGTCTCGTGGCTACGCTCTGAAGGCCGATCGCGACGCTGCTAGAGTCCTGGACCAAAGCCCTGTTGCCGATCGCGATGCTTGCGTCACTCTGACTCACGGCACCAGCGCCGATAGCAACGCTCGACTCGCCGAAGCTGCGGGCTTCCTCGCCCAGCGCGGTGCTGAAGTCGCCGACGGCCTGGGCGCGCGCGCCGAAGGCGCTGGCATGCTTGCCCTCGGCATTGGTGACCTCCGAACTCAAAACGAAGTCATTGGTCGGGTCGCCGTCATGGTCGGCATCGTCGAGCGGGTCCAAGTCGATGTCAAAATCGACTACGCCATTGCCGTTGGCGTCGGTGTAACCGCCGATCGCAATGCTGGAATTCCCTACGGATTGGCTTTGGTCGCCCATCGCGATGCTACGGTTGGCGGCGGCAAAGCTTGAGAAACCCACGGCCAGGCTACCGGTTCCGGAAGCAATGCTTGAATTCCCTAGTGCAGTGCTGGACGCCGCAGCAAGCGCCAAGCTGGCATTGCCAAAGGCAGAAGCTGATGAACCATTCGCGTTGCTACCTCCGCCAACCGCCGTGGCGAAGGCGCCCGAGGCAACACTGTCCATGCCGATGGCCGTGCTGGAATCGGCGGTAGCGGACGCATCGTCCCCACAGGCAAAGGACCCAGGAGAGGGTGCGCTCGCGCCGCCGTTGTTGGTCGTGCCATCGGGGTTGAGGCTCAACACGCAGGTTTCACCTGCCCAGGCGGGCACGGCAAGCACCATCAGGATCAAGGCAGGCAGCAGGGCGCGGCGAGACAGCGGGGAACGGGGCGAAGCGGACATCATGAAACTCCTGGAGAGGGGCGCAAGGGCATGGGTCGGTGAAGCCTGGTCGGCTTCAGAGATCCAGGCCGAACCCCAGCCCTTCGGTATGCTCGCTGCCACTGAAGGCGGCGCCAATGGACATGGACACACGGTCGCTCAGCGCGCGGGCATAGCCGATGGATCCGGCGCCCGCGCCGTCCTGCCCGCCCAGGCCCACGGCCAGGCGGCCACGACCGCTGCGGGTACCGGCCGCGTTGATGGCCATCTGCGACATGGCCGCGCCCATCGCGCCATTGCGGCTGATGCGCTTGTCCTGGCGCTCGACCCGGCGATCGATCCCATCCAGGCGCTGCCCCAGCCCAGTGAAGTCGAAGTTGAGTGCCTGGTCGATACGCTGGTTGGTGAAGGCATTGGCGCTTTGCAGCGTGGCAGCATCACCGGCCGCGGCATTGGCATTGGCGCTTTGCAGCGTGGCGGCATCACCGGCGGCGGCATTGGCATTGGCGCTCTGCAGCGTGGCGGCATCGCCGGCGGCGGCATTGGCATTGGCGCTCTGCAGCGTAGCGGCATCGCCGGCGACCAGGTCGCTGCGCACCTGCACTACCTGCTGGTCGGTATAGGTATTGGCCTGCCCGACCGCCACGGCCGTGACGTTGCCGACCTGACTCAGGGTAAACGCGTTGGCGGCCTGCAGCGTGGCGGCGTCGCCAGCCTGCATCTGGCCCAGGTTGACCGCATCGGTGGCCTGGGTGCCATCGGCGACATTGGTGATCTGGCGTTCTGCACCCGCGGTGCCCACCGATACCGTGTTGGCGCGATCGGCAACAGAGCCGGTACCCAGGGCCACGCTGTTGTCGGCGGTGGCCTGGGCGGCGCGCCCGATCGCGGTGGCGCCGACGCCGCTGGCGGCGCTGTTGGCGCCCAGCGCGGTGCTGTTGTCGTTGGAGGCATTGGCCAGCCAGCCCGTCGCGGTGGCGTTGATCGAGCCAGTGGCCTGCGCGCCGCTGCCCAGCGCAGTGGCGAAGCGGCCGCTGGCGTTGGTCTGCTCGTTCAACTGGATGATGCCGTCGCCATTGCGGTCGAACGCGCCGCCCAGCGCCACGCTGGCAACGTTGCCGGCGTTGGCCTGGAAGCCGACCGCGGTAGCGCTGCCATCGTTGGCCAGGCTGCGCGCGCCCAATGCGGTGGAATTGTCGCCCAGGGCGAAGCTCGAGAATCCGAACGCCGCACTGCTTCCGCCAAACGCAGTGCTGGACGCGCCGAATGCGGCACTCTGCGCGTTTATTGCTGAGCTGAACGCCCCCGCTGCGGTACTGAAGAACCCACTGGCCTTGCTCACGTTGCCGATCGCGATGCTGTTGGTTCCCGTGGCCATAGCAAGGTTGCCGATCGCAACCGCAGCAGCCCGACTCACGGCATCAACGCCGATCGCCACACTTGCAAAGCCGAAGCTGCGGGCGCCCGTGCCCAGCGCCGTGCTGAAGGCCCCGACCGCTTGGGCGCGCGCGCCAAAGGCGCTGGCCTGGTTGCCCGTGGCATTGGTGAGCTCCGAGCTTAAAACGAAGTCATTGGTCGGGTCGCCGTCGCCATCGGCATCTACCAAAGGGTCGATATCGATGTCGATATCGGCACTGTTGTTGCCGTTGCTGTCGGTGAAGCCGCCGATCGCAATGCTGGAATTCCCTACGGATTGGCTTTGGTCGCCTACCGCGATGCTATGGTTGCCGGTGGCATGGCTACCGCTACCGACGCCTGTGCTTCCGGTTCCGCTAGCTGAGCTTTGGCCCCCTAGTGCAGTGCTGTTCGCAGCAGACGCCGAGCTGGCATTGCCAAAGGCAGAAGCTGATGAACCATTCGCGTTGCTAGCGGCGCCAACCGCCGTGGAAAAGTTGCCCAAGACAGAACTGCCTGTTCCGATGGCCGTGGCGAAAAGGCCGACGGCGGACGCGCTGGTCCCACAGGCTAAGGCCCCACCAGAGGGTGAGCTCGCACCGCCGTCGTTCGTTGTGCCATCGGGGTTGAGACTCAACACACAGGTTTCACCGGCCCAGACGGGTCCGGCAAGCACCATCAGGATCAAGGCAGGCAGCAGGGCGCGGCGGGATAGCGGGGCACGGGGGGAAGCGAACATCTTGGAACTCCAGGTGGGATTCGGCTCGTCGGTTGAGCCAACTCGATAGCAATGCGGCCATGTTCCATTGCACGGTCGTGGCTCGCCACCTGCATTGGTGACTACTCATCCCCGACCAAAGTCCGGCACCACACGGGCCATATCGCCTGCCACCCTAGCGCCGTGGCAAGTCGTCAAAAATGGCCGCGCGGGGAGTGCGAGTCTGTCTGGACTGCCATGGGTGCTGTCGAATCAAGCGTAAAGATTGTTCCTGATCCCGGTTGGATTTCACTACGCCACGCTAGCCCGCAGCGCATCGATCCGTGGATTTGCAACAGGACCTGCGTCCGCTGATAGCGGCTCAAAAGCCGTTCGCCCCGAGGAACCGAACGCACCGAAAGCGCTTGCATCGGCACCAATGGCGCGGACAAGTGCGGGCATCGCAAATGCAGCGTTGCCTTGCCAGCCGATCAACATGCTGCGCCCCGCGCCGTGGCCCGGGGCACGATGCAACGCGCTGCGGCTACGCGAATTATTCCGGGCTTTCCACCGCGCCGCGCGACATCATGGTCGCGATGACCAGGTCGCCGGTCACATTGACCGTGGT
>JBDTPP010000074.1:0-13582 GCA_039932615.1 Pseudoxanthomonas sp. | reverse complement strand
TGGGAGGGTTTGCTAAGCTGCGGCCTCGTCTTTGAAGGAACCACCGCATGAGCGAAGCGACCCCTGCCGGCAAGAAAAAGCTTCCCTTGCACTGGAAGATGGCCATTGGCTTCGGCCTGGGCCTGCTGCTGGGCCTGGTCGTGCATGCCACCGGCGCCGATGCCGAATGGGTGAAGCTGGCGACGACCTACGTCACCACCCCGTTCTCGAAGATATTCCTCAACCTGATCTTCATGTTGATCGTGCCCTTGCTGTTCTCGGCGCTGGTGGTCGGCATCGCCGAAATGGGCGACATCCGCTCGCTGGGACGAATTGGCTGGAAGACCCTGGCGTATACCGTAATTTTGTCGTCGATCGCGGTGGTCATCGGCCTGGTTCTGGTGAACTGGCTCAAGCCGGGTGCAGGCGTGGATCCCGAACTGGCCCAGAGCCTGATCGTGCAGAATGCCGACCGCGCCCGGGAAATCGTCGCCAGCGTCGGCACCCAGCCACGCGGCATGGACATGCTGCTGTCGATTGTGCCGGACAACGTTTTGAACGCCGCCTCCAGCAATGGCTCGATCCTGGCGTTGATGTTCTTCGCGGTGATGTTCGGCATCGGCCTGGTGCTGACGCCCAGCGAAAATACGGCGACGCTCAAGCGCGGCATCGAGGGCGTGTTCGAGATCTCCATGACCCTGATCGGGCTGGTGATCCGCCTGGCGCCTTACGCAGTGTTCTGCTTCATGTTCAACCTGGCCGCGATCTTCGGCTTCGACCTGCTGGTGCGGCTGGGTGCGTACGTGGGTGTGGTGGTGTTGGCCCTGGCGCTGCACATGTTCGTGACTTTTTCGCTGGCGGTGCGCCTGGTCGGGCGTTCGCCGTTGCGCTTCTTCCGCGACACGCAGGAAGCCTCGGTTATGGCGTTCTCGACTGCGTCGAGCAATGCCACCCTGCCGACTGCCTTGCGCGTGGCCGACGAAATGGGCCTGCCGCGCCGGGTCTCGCGTTTCGTGCTGACCGTCGGCGCCACTGCCAACCAGAACGGCACCGCGTTGTTCGAAGGGGTGACGGTGATCTTCCTGGCCCAGTTCTTTGGCGTGGACCTGGGCCTGTGGCAACAGGTGATGGTGATGCTGGTCTGCATCCTGGGCGGCATCGGTACAGCAGGCGTGCCGTCGGGGTCGCTGCCAGTGGTCGCGCTGATCTGCGCCATGGTCGGGGTGAACCCCGTAGGCATTGGCCTGATCCTGGGCGTCAACCATTTCCTCGACATGTGCCGCACCACGCTCAACGTCACTGGCGACCTGACCCTGGCGACCCTGGTCGCGCATGGCGAGCCTGATGCGGTCGCGGCACGGGCCAGCCTCGCCGACGATTGAGCGACTGCAGGCGCGACAGGCGCCCGCCCGGATGGGACAATAGGTCGCCCGAGTCACGGGCGACCTCACTGAACTCACATCCATGACGACGCCTGCCTCCACCAAGCCTGGCCGCCGCCAGCTTGCCAATGCCATCCGTTTCCTCGCCGCCGATGCGGTGGAAGCCGCCAAATCCGGTCATCCCGGCATGCCCATGGGCATGGCCGACATTGCCGAAGTGCTGTGGAACGATTACCTCAGCCACAACCCGAACAACCCCAAGTGGTTCAACCGCGACCGCTTCGTGCTGTCCAACGGCCACGGTTCGATGCTGCAGTACGCGCTGTTGCACCTGAGCGGCTATGACCTGCCGCTGCAGGAATTGAAGAATTTCCGCCAGTTGCACAGCAAGACCGCCGGCCATCCCGAACACAGCGAAACCCCGGGCGTGGAAGCCACTACCGGCCCTCTGGGGCAGGGTCTTGCCAACGCAGTAGGCTTTGCCCTCGCCGAAAAGTTGCTGGCGCAGCGCTACAACCGTCCTGAATTCGACATCGTCGACCATCGCACCTGGGTATTCATGGGCGATGGCTGCCTGATGGAAGGCATTTCCCACGAGGCTGCTTCGCTGGCCGGCACCTGGGGCCTGGGCAAGCTGGTCGCATTCTGGGACGACAACAAGATATCCATCGATGGCAACACCGACGGCTGGTTCACCGATGACACGCCGGCACGTTTCGAAGCCTATGGCTGGCAGGTGATCCGCAATGTCGACGGCCAGGATGCGGTCGAGATCAAGACCGCCATCGAAACCGCGATCAAGGCCACCGACAAGCCGACCTTGGTCTGCTGCCGGACCACGATTGGTTTTGGCGCACCCAACAAGCAGGGCAAGGAATCCAGCCATGGTTCGCCGCTGGGCAAGGACGAACTGGCGGCCGCGCGCGTGGAACTGGAATGGCCGTACGGGCCGTTCGAGATTCCCGAGGAGATCTACGCCGGCTGGCGCGCCGGCAACACCGGCCTGGTGCGCGAGGACCAGTGGAATTCCTTGTTCGACAAGTACGCGGCCCAGTACGGCAGTGAAGCGGCCGAGCTGTCGCGCCGTTCGCATGGCGACTTGCCGGAAGGCTTCACCGAGTCGGCCAACGCGTTCATTGCCAGACTGCAGGCCGAAGGCCCGGTAGTGGCCTCGCGCAAGGCCTCGCAGATGGCCATCGAGGCCTTCGCGCCGCTGCTGCCGGAACTGATCGGCGGCTCGGCCGACCTGGCCCATTCCAACCTGACCCTGTGGAAGGCCAGCAAGTCCGTGGCCACCGACGATCCGGACGCCAACTACGTCTATTACGGCGTGCGCGAATTCGCCATGACCGCGATCAGCAACGGTCTGGCCCTGCATGGCGGCTTCATACCCTTCGATGCGACCTTCCTGGTGTTCAGCGACTATGCGCGCAATGCAGTGCGGATGAGTGCGCTGAATCCGGCGCATGCGATCCACGTGTACACGCACGACTCGATTGGCCTGGGCGAGGACGGCCCCACCCACCAGCCCGTCGAGCACCTCGCCTCGCTGCGCTACATTCCCAACAACGATGTCTGGCGTCCGTGCGATGCGGTGGAATCGGCGGTGTCGTGGCGTGCGGCGATCGAGCGCAAGGATGGCCCCAGCTGTCTTATATTCAGCCGCCAGAACCTGCAGCACCAGCCGCGCGACGCCGCGCAGGTCGCCAATATCGCGCGGGGTGGCTACGTGCTGGCCGACGCCGAAGGCGGCAGCCCCGACGTGATCCTGATCGCCACCGGTTCGGAAGTCGGGCTGGCCACGCAGGCCAAGGCCGCACTGGATGCCGAGGGCATCCGCGTCCGCGTGGTATCGATGCCGTCCACCGATGTGTTCGACCGCCAGCCAGCCGAGTACCGCGAATCGGTCTTGCCCAACGCGGTGCGCAGGCGCGTGGCGGTGGAAGCGGGGGTCACCGGTTTTTGGCGCCAGTACGTGGGCCTGGATGGCGCGGTGATCGGCATCGACACTTTCGGCGCGTCTGCCCCCGCAGAGATGCTGTATCCGTACTTCGGTATCACCACGGAGAAAGTAGTGGAAGCAGCAAAGTCGTTGCGCTGAGGATCGACGCAACGCACGGCGGACGTGGACCCGACGCCAGGCGTGCCTCTTCACGCGGGCCCATTGCGACATGCGCAATAACAGGCGGCCCGGCGCGCAATTGCGTCGGGTAATCGAGTTCTACGGCGGATAAAGCGACATGTCGCGTACGCAGGGTGCCACCGATAAGACCGCTGCCCTGCCGCTCTCGCTGCTGGGGCGCTGGAAGGTTTGGCTGCTGGCCGCTGGTGGGTTGGTTTTCGCGGGCTTGCTCTACTTTGCTTTCCGTGACCTCTGGAACGAGATCAGCTATTCCGATGTCGTCGATGCGGTGCGCGATGTCGATCCGCGCGATCTGGCGCTGGCCATGCTTGCCACTGCGATCAGCTACCTGGCGCTGACCGGATACGATCATTCTTCGCTGCGCTATGCCGGCGCGACGGTTCCCTACCGGGTGGTCGCACAGACTTCGTTCATTGCCTATGCCCTGACCAACACCATTGGTTTGGGCGTATTCACCGGCGGCGCGGTGCGCATGCGGCTTTACGGCGCCGCGGGTGTGGATGCAGGCAAGGTGTCGCAGGCCATCGCCTTCAACGCGGTCGCGTTCGGCCTGGGCATCAGTGCGGTCGGTGCCTTGGGCCTGCTCTGGGATGCGCCGATCCTGGCACCGCTGGTGCACTTGCCCGCCTGGCTGTTGTCCGCAGTTGCGGTGCTTGTCCTGATCGCGATTGCATCGATACTGGTCTGGTGTCGCGATGGCCGCGAACGGCGCCTGTTCGGACGCTTTCCGCTACGGCTGCCGAAGGCTTCGCTGGCCCTGCAGCAGTTGCTCTGGTCCACGCTGGACATCTTTGCCGCGGGCGCGGTGCTCTGGGTATTGCTGCCGGACGGCGCGATTGGGTTTCCGGCATTCATCGGCTTCTATGCGGCAGCCATCGTGCTTGGCGTGCTCAGCCATGTACCCGGCGGACTGGGTGTATTCGAAGCGGTCCTGGTGTTCGCGCTGGGCGGACGCGTGCCGGGCGAAGCACTGGCCGGCGCGCTGGTCTTGTATCGCCTGGTCTATTACGTATTGCCGTTGTTACTGGCCATGGCCCTGATGGTGTTGCACGAGTTGCGGCGCGGCGTGGCCGCACCCGTGACCCAGGCGATGAGTAGCCTGGCCCCCTTGTTGCTGGCCGCTTATACCCTGGTAGTAGCGGTGGTGGTGCTGGTATCAGGAGTTACGCCCGCGACCGACGAAGCCACCGAATTACTGGCGTTGCACGTCCCCTTGCCGTTGGTGGAGGCGTCGCACTTCCTCAGCAGCATCGCGGGTATCGGTCTGTTGTTTGTCGCCCGCGGCATGCTGTTGCGACTGGACGCGGCCTGGTGGGCGGGGCTGGGACTGGCGGTATTGAGCCTGCTGATGGCCTTGCCCAAGGGCATCGCCGTGGGGGAAGCGCTGCTGCTGGTGTCGCTGGTCACCGCGTTGTCGTTGTCGCGCAAACAGTTCACCCGCAAGGCGTCGCTGCTGTCGGTGCCTTTCAGCGGTGGCTGGTTGTTGGCGATGGCTACGATCTGCGCTGCCCTGACCGCCTTGTTGCTCTTCGCCTACCAGGACGTCGACTACACCCGGCAGTTGTGGTGGCAATTCGAGTTCGACGGCCATGCACCACGTTCCCTGCGCGCGCTGGTGGGCGTATGCGTGCTGGCGCTGATGCTGGCCTCACGCCAGTTGCTGCGCCCGGCGGCGCCACGGCTGACACCGGCGGATGTGGCTACCCTGGATCGGGCCGATGCCATCGTGCGCAAACAGGACAACGCCGACGCCGGCCTGGCCCTGACCGGCGACAAGCAGTTCCTTTTTTCCGAGTCCGGCAGGGCGTTTGTCATGTTCGGCCGCCAGGGCCGTTCCTGGATCAGCCTGTTCGATCCCCTGGGACCGGAAGAAGAGCGCGCCGAACTGGTCTGGCGGTTCATCGAGTACACCCGCGCGAATGGAGGGCGTGGCTGCTTCTACCAGGTGCGTGCGCAGTCGTTGTCGATTTACCTCGACGCGGGCCTGCGGCTGTTCAAGTTGGGCGAATACGCTTACGTGCCGCTTGGGGACTTCTCCGTGGAAGGCAAGCGGCGCTCCAGCCTGCGCTACAGCATCAAGCGCGCTGCGCGCGAAGGCGTCGAATTCGAAATGGTGCCAAGCCAGGGCGTGCCCGCGATCCTGGACGAGATCCGTGCGGTGTCCGATGCTTGGCTGGCCGAACACAATGCCGCCGAAAAGCGCTTCAGCGTCGGTGCCTTCATCGCCGACTACATCCGGCGCCAGCCGGTGGCCTTGGTGCGCAAGGACGGACGGATCGTAGCCTTCGCCACGCTGCTGACTACCGATACCAAGGCCGAAGCCAGCGTCGACCTGATGCGCCACCTGCCGCAGATGCCGTATGGGACCATGGATTTCCTGTTCACCGAACTGATGTTGCACTTCAAGGCGCAGGGCGTGGAAAGGTTCGGCCTGGGCATGGCTCCACTCTCTGGCATGGCCAAGCATTCGCTGGCGCCGTTCTGGCACCGGGGCGGCCGGATGCTTTTCGCTCATGGCGAGAATTTCTACAATTTCCGCGGCCTGCGTGCGTTCAAGGAAAAGTTCGATCCGCAATGGGAGGCACGCTACCTGGCATCGCCTGGGGGCCTGACCCCTCTGTTCCTGCTGGCCGATATCGCCGCGCTGATCAGTGGCGGCTTGAAGGGAGTGATAGCGAAATGATCAAGATCCTGGTGCTCGCGCTGGTTGTCGTGTCCGTGGCCATGCCGGTACATGCGCAAGAGCGCATTTCGCACGGTTCGTTCGACAACGTAACGCTGTACCGGCCCGAAGCTGAAGCCAGCCAGTTCGTGCTGCTGCTGTCCGGCGAGGCGGGTTGGGACCCAGCCATGGACCAGGTAGCGCATGCCCTGAGTGGAGAGGGCGCGATGGTTGCCGGCGTTGACATGCGCCAGTTGCGCAAGCGGTTCCAGCGCAACGACGATGCTTGCGTATTGCCCGATGGCGACCTGGAAAACCTTTCCCATTACCTGCAGGGCTATGCGCGCCAGCCCACTTATCGCACGCCGCTGCTGGTGGGCTACGGCTCGGGCGCGGCGTTGGCCTACGCCATGCAGGCGGTGGCGGACAAGGATGTCTTCGCCGGCGCGATTTCGCTGGGATTTTGCCCTGTGCTGTATATCGGAAAGCCGCTGTGCACGCGCGACCAGGTGAAATTCTTCGACAATGCCAAGGGCAGCCGGGTCTCGCTGGTTCCCGTAGGCAAGGTGGTCCAGCCATGGGTGGTGCTGCAAGGCGCGAAGGACAACCGCTGCGAGGTTTCCGTGGTGCGTGATTTCGTCGGCAGGATCGAAGGTGCGGCCATGTCCACCTTGCCTGATGCCGGCCACGATCTGGTCGCGGCGCGCAACGGCTTGCCGGCGCTGCTGGCCAGTTATCGCGCACTGGCCCGGGGACGAAACGTGGCCTTGCCCCCGCCGCCGGCAAGCCTGGGCAACCTGCCGCTGATTGAATTGCCTGCGACCGGCGACGGCGACACCTTTGCCGTGCTGCTCAGTGGCGACGGAGGTTGGGCCGGCCTGGACAAGGAGGTAGCCGACGCGATGGTCGCGAAGGGTATAGGGGTAGTGGGCTTCGATTCGCTGCGCTATTTCTGGAAGGCCCGCACGCCCGATGAACTGGCTCTGGATGTTGGTCGAACGCTGCACTATTACGCGGCACACTGGAAAAAGTCGAAAGTCGTGCTGGTTGGTTATTCGCAGGGCGCCGACGTGCTGCCGTTCGCGGTCAACCGCCTGCCCGCGGCGACGCGGGCCATGGTCGCGCAGACCGTATTGATGGGCCTGGGCGACAACGCCTCGTTCGAATTCCACCTCGCCAACTGGATCGGCAAGGACGATGGCCTGCCGATCATGCCGGAGGTGCGCAAACTGAAGGAAGCGGACACGCTTTGCGTGTATGGCGATGACGATGACGATTCGATCTGCCCGAAGATTCCGCCGGGCCATGTCCACGTCCAGGTACTACCCGGCGGCCATCACTTCGATGGTGCCTACGACAAGCTGGCCGAGCTGATCGTGGAGCGTGCTTCCGGGCCTTGAGCGCCGTGCCCGGATCAGTTCCGGGTCATGTGCAAGGCATAGGCAAGCAGTCTGGCGTAAAGGTGCTCCTCCAGGCCGTGCGGTTGCTGCAGGCCCATCCGGGCGACGGCTTCGGGATCGCTGTAGCCGCTACTTGCCAGCGCCTTGCCCACAGTGCGCAGTTTCTTCGGTAGCGTCGCGGTTTCCCCCTGCAACCATCCCAGCGCCTTGACCAGCCGCTGCTCGACCTCGGTGAAATCGCTGCCCAGCGGGTAATCTGGCAGGGTGCCATCCTTGCGGAAAGGAGCCAGAGCCTGGCGTAATCGCTGCGATGTGTTGCGCGACCATTCGGTCTCGCCGTTGAAATCCACGCGCAGTTTCTTCGATTGTTTCGCCTTCTCCAGCAAGCCGGCCTGGAAACGCGCATCGGCAATGCCGGCCATGGCGATCACGCATTCCTCGTCGGTCTGGCCCAGCAGGTCGGCGATACCGTATTCGTTGACGTAGATGTCGCGCAGGTGGCGCGGAATGGTGGTGTGGCCATAATTCCAGCGTACGTTGGATTCGGCCCTGGCGCCCATGCCGCGTTGCGCGCGGAACATCAGCACGCTGCGTGCATCTTCCAATGCGTGGGCCATGGCAACGAAGTTGTACTGGCCGCCGACGCCCGAAACGATACGTCCGTCTTCCAGTCCGTCCGACACGGCATCGCCCAGCGCGGTGGCCATCATGCAGCTGTTGAAGAAGCGCGAACCGACGCGCTGCAGGCGCTCCAGCGATTCGTGGCCGCCATAAAGCTGGTTGATTTCGCTGATCCGGCGCATGCCGATGCTGCGCCGCTCGTCCTCGGGCAGTTGCCGCAACCAGTCGTAGAGCGCAGGCGAACCCAGGTAGAACGCGCCGTGCAGGTATTCGCCATCGCGTTCCAGTCGGGCCTGGTCGCCAAGATTGGCCGTTCCCTGCGCAAGGCGCGTCATCAGCGCCTCGTCGTCAACGACCTTGCGCCGGATCACGCCGGCTTCGACCAGGCGCTTGAAGCCTTCGTTGAGCATCTCGCTGCAGCCGTACAGGCCTATGGCGAACGGATCCATGCCACCGCTGGCAATCACCGCCGGATGATGGGCCAGCTCCGGGTCCAGCGCATGCAGCACTTCGCGATACCTGTCGTTGTCGGTGTGGCGCAAGGCCAGTGCATGCGAGAGCGCGTCGGCCAGTGCGCCGATGCCGATCTGCAGGGTGCCACCGTCGCGCACCAGCGCACTGGCGTACAGGCCGATGGCGTAATCGACATCGCCAACGGCTTGTCGTGGCACCGCGAACAGGTTCGGATATGGCCCGGGTGGAGTGATGACGATGTCGAAGAAGCTTTCGTCCACTGCGGCGGTGCCGCCGATCCAGGGAAGCTCGGGATCGACTTCGGCCACCAGCAGGGGCCGTGGCAAGCCCAACGCGTGGATTGCATCCACCGTGTCCTGGGTGGTGTCGGTGTTGCAGGAGAACGACAGCCTGCCGCCGCCCGGTTCACGCGCGACCTTCTGCACGATCGCATTGGCCCCGCGCTGGGCCACGCCTGCCGCGGCCTGGGTGTAGTTGAGGCAGGTATAGGCGCGCTGGGCCTGCGACGATTTCAGCAGCGCGCCGGACTGCATGTAGAACTCTTCCACCTGGATGTGGGCCGGCAAGGCATCGCGCTTTATCGCATCGACATAGAGCAGCGCGGGGAAGTCATCGCCGAAATGGCGTTGCGCGAAGGGTTGCAGGAAGCGTCGCTCCAGCCCCGGGGCGGCGCCCGGCGGGTCCAGCGATAGCGCGGTATAAATCTGCATCGGGCGCGACGGGTCGTTCTTGATCTTTCTGTACAGCGCGTTCAATAGACGGTGTGGCTTGCCCAAGGCCAGCGGTGCGCCGATGCGCAGGGTGCCGGGAATGCGCTTCAGCAGCAGCTCGACGGCTTCATCGAGGTCGGTCAGGTGTACGGTCATGAGCAGCGGCCTAATGGTAGTAGGGGGCCTTGGGGGGTTTATCCCCTAGGGGGCGAGATCAGAGCATTGTCGGGGCTGGAGTTTCTCCGGCAATTGCAAAGCTCCTGCTTGCCGAGAAGTGCGTTTTTCCGATCGGAGAGAAAACGGATTTCAATCCAGTACATGTATCGCCTCGGTCAGCCGCTTCACTTCGTCGGCGGAATGGCTGACATAGATGATGGGTAATGTGGTTTCGTCGCGGACGCGTTGCAGGTAGGGAATCAGTTCTTCACGCCGGGCCTGGTCAAGCATCGAAAGGGGCTCATCCAGCAGCAGCATCGCCGGCTGCGAGAGCAGGGCACGGCCCAGGGCGATGCGTTGGGTTTCACCGCCGGAAAGGTTGGCGATACGTCGCTGCAACAGCGGCTCGATCCCCAGCAGCGCCACCACCGCATCGAAACCGAATGGGTTGCCAATATCGCCTGCATGGCGTCCGTACTGAAGGTTGCGGCGCACGTCGAGATGCGGGAACAGGCGGGTATCCTGGAAGACGTAACCGACGCGACGCAGGTGCGGCGGCAAGTTGATGCCGCGGGCACTGTCGTACAGGCGGATGCCGTCGATCTCGATATGCCCCGCCAGCGGATTGACCAATCCGGCGATGGCATGCAGCACGCTGGTCTTGCCCGCGCCGGAGTGGCCGCTGAGGGCGATGACGCGGGCATCGTCGTCGATGCGAACCCGTCGTTCGAAGGCGCCACGCCGCAACTGCACGTCCAGCGACACCATCAATGCACCTCGTCTTCGCGCTGGCGCCGCGTCAGCCATTCCGACAGCAGCAGGGCCAACAATGAAATGCCCACCGCCACCATCGCCAGGCGCCAGATGCTGGATTCGCCACCGGGCACCTGCAACAGGCCGTAGATCGCAGAAGACAAGGTCTGGGTCTCACCCGGGATGTTGGAAACAAAGGTGATGGTGGCGCCGAATTCGCCCAGCGCCTTGGCGAAGGCCAACACCGCGCCGGCGACGATGCCCGGCCACGCCAGCGGCAAGGTGATGCTGTGGAAGACGCGCCAGGGACTCGCACCCAGCGTCGATGCCGCTTGTTCCAGACGCCGGTCGGTGGCTTCGATGGAAAGCCGGATTGCGCGCACCATCAACGGGAAACCCATGATCGCACTGGCCAGCGCCGCACCGGTCCAGCGGAACGCGAACTCGATGCCGAACGAAGCCAGGAACTTGCCGATCGCGCCCTGGCTGCCGAAATTCACCAGCAACACGTAACCGACAACCACCGGTGGCAACACCAGCGGCAGGTGCACCAGCGCATCGAGCAGTGATTTGCCCGGGAATCGTTTGCGCGCCAGCAGCCAGCCCAGGGCGATGCCGAACGGCAGGCTGGCCAGCGCGGCAACACTGGCGACCTTCAGGCTGAGTGCGATTGCGGTCAGTTCGTCGGCAGTAAGCAGAGACATGCGGTGCGTGGGCGCTCAGAGCACCTTGAAGCCGTGCGCGTGAAAGATCTTCGCCGCCGATGGCGTTGCCAGCCAGCGCACGAAGGTAATGGCGTCGGGATTGTGGCTGGCGGCGACGCGCGCCAGCGGATACACGATCGGCGTGTGGCTGGAATCTGGAAAAGTCGCCAACACCCGCACCGCGGGTTCGGCCAGCGCATCGCTGGCATAGACGATGCCCAGTGGTGTTTCTCCACGCGCCACCAGCATCAATGCGGCGCGCACGTTATCGGTTTCGGCGACACGGGCTTGCAATGATTTCCACATACCCAATGAAATCAACGAGTCCTTTGCATACTTGCCGGCCGGCACGCTGGCGGTGAGCGCCAGGGCGATGCGCCCGTGGTCGCCCAAGTTGGGAAGCAGGTCGGTCCCCGGCCGCAACCTGATCGCGGTGGCCTTGCCGACTGCCGGCGCTACCAGCACCAGCGAATTGCCGAGCAGGTTGCGGCGACTGCCGGCGTCGACCAGTCCGCGCTGCTGCAGGTAGTCCATCCAGTCCAGGTCGGCCGAGACGAATACATCCGCCGGCGCGCCCTGTTGGATCTGCAAGGCCAGCGCGGAGCTGCCCGCATACGACACCCTCACCTCATGTCCGCTTTGCTGCCGGAAAGCGGCAGCGACTTCGTCCATCGATTCCTTCAGGCTCGCTGCGGCAAAAACGGTCAGTGGGGGAGGATTCTCACCGGCGCGGGCATTGCAGCTGAGCAAGAGCAACGCAAGCAGGCATGACCATGCCTTGCTCATGGGCTGGCCTCGCCCACCATGCGGTTGCAAATGCGGGCGCGAGGCATGCCGATCACACTCCGGTTGTCTGGACATCATGTGCGGCGATTATACCGGGCGACGACGCGGGTTCCGATTCGGCAGGACGATCAGCAGAGCGCAGCGTCATCCGCGCAAAAAATCGCATGCAACGTGGCGATGACCTTCTGCGCAGGCCCTTCGGACAGCGAATAATAGATCGACTGCGCTTCGCGCCGGGTGGCGACCAGCTGGTCATCGCGCAGGATGGCCAGGTGCTGCGACAAAGCCGACTGGCTGAGCTCAAGGCGTGCATTGAGCTCCCCGACGGTTTTTTCCCCCTCCACGAGCAGGCACAACAGCATCAGCCGTTTTTCATTGCCGAGCGCCTTGAGCAGTCGCGCGGCGCTGGCCGCATGCACGCGCATCGATTCCGGATCGATTTCCTGGTTGATTGCCGGCCGGGCGCGCGGCGAAGCCTTTACGGAGGCGCTCAACGCTGCACCACCGGCAGCCCGGCATCGCTCCACGCCGTGATGCCACCACTGATCGAACGCACATCGGTGAAGCCCATGCGCTGCAAGTTGAGGGCGGACAGGGCGGCGCGACCACCCGTGCGGCAATACACCAGCAACGGCTGGGACTTCTGCGCGAGTGCCGGATCACGGACATTGGCCACTGCCGGATGCGCCTCGACCTGGAATTCCAGAACGCCGCGCGGGATGTTGATCGCGCCGGGGATATGGCCCGTGTCGAATTCTGCGGGTTCGCGCACATCGATCAGCACGCATGCGTCGGAAGGGCGGTAGTCGGTTGGGCTTACCTCGCGGATCTGGTCGCGTGCCTCTTGCACCAGGTCGGCCGCGCTGAGGGATTGGAAGGGCATGGCGGGTTCCTTGTCCGATGAATATTAGTTGACACTAATATTAGTATTGGCTAATATAATTTAACGCAATGTGAAGCGCCATCTTTTTGGCGCCCGACAGCGAGGATGGGCATGGCCAGGATCGTGGTGATGGGTGCGGGCTTGGGGGGCATGAGCGCAGCCTACGAGGTGCGTGAAGTGTTGGGCAAGGAGCATGACATCGTGCTGGTGGGACTGGGTGACCACTTCGGCTTCACTCCCTCCAATCCATGGCTGGCGGTGGGCTGGCGCAAGCTGGAAGAGATCACCATTCCAATCGCAGAACATGTCGGAAAGCATGGCATTCGCTATATCTCCGACGGCGTGAAGGCAATCGATCCGCTTGCCGACACCGTCACCACCGGCAGTGGCGAGGTCCTTGGATACGAATACCTGCTGATCTGCACCGGCCCCAAGCTGGCGTTCGACGAAGTGCCGGGTAGCGGCCCCGCCAATGGCTACACGCAGTCCGTGTGCACCAGCAGCCACGCCAACGACACGTGGGGGGCGTACCAGGAATTACTCAAGGATCCCGGCCCGGTGGTGATAGGCGCGGTGCAGGGCGCCAGCTGCTTCGGCCCCGCCTATGAGTTCGCAATGATCGTCGATGCCGACCTGCGCAAGCGCAAGTTGCGCGACCGGGTACCGATGACTTTCGTTTCCTCGGAGCCCTATATCGGCCACATGGGTCTTGGCGGCGTCGGTGATTCCAAGGGGTTGATGGAATCCGAGATGCGCCAGCGCCATATCCGCTGGTTCGTCAACAGCAAGGTCAGCGAGGTGCGTGACGGTGCCATGACCATCGCCGAGTGCGACGCCAAGGGCCAGCCACAGCAGGAGCACGTGCTGCCGTTCAAGTTCGCGATGCTGTTGCCTGCCTTCAGGGGCGTCGACGCGGTGGCGGCGGTGGA
>JBDTPP010000073.1:0-13762 GCA_039932615.1 Pseudoxanthomonas sp. | reverse complement strand
GACGCAGTGCAGGACGCGATGATGAAGATGCTCGCCTACCGTGAGCGGCCCACCGGCGAATGGACGCCGCTGTTCTGGAGCATCCTCCGGCGCAAGATCGTCGACGTGCAGCGACGCGGCAATTTCCGAAAGCGCTTCATGGCCCCCGCCAGCGAGCGCACGGAGGACAGCCTGATCGACTGGGCCGATACTGCGGCCGGCCCATCGCAAACCCATGACCAGCGCGAGGCCTATGGGAAGTTGACTCTGGCTTTGCGCAATTTACCCGCACGCCAGCGAGAGGCTTTCACCTTGCGTGTGTTCGAAGAACTGGACGTGGCCGATACGGCGAAGGCCATGGGCTGCTCGGAAGGCTCGGTCAAGACCCACCTGTCGCGCGCGCGCGACGCATTGCAGAAACAACTGGAGGATTTCCGATGAAACCGGGGATCGACAAAGCGTCAATCAGCAACAGCGAAGCCTTCGACCGCGGCATGCGCCAACTGCATGCCACAGCCGTGACCCATATTTCGCCACAGACCCTGGCGCGTCTGCGTCTTGCACGCCACCGCGCACAGGCGGCTCCGCAACGCGGACTTGCCTGGCGCTGGATAACAGCCAGTGCGTTCTCGGCGGTGTTGGCCGTGGCCATAGGCGCGCAGTTCCTGCCGCGCGCCGCGCCGCTATCGCCCGCCCAACCGATGGCGGCCGCCGCCGGCACCAGCAATGACTACGGCGACGCCATGGCCACGCTGGACGAAAATCCCGACTTGTACCTGTGGCTGGCTTCGTCCGAAGCCGAGCCTTTGGCGATGGAGTAATCGAATGAAGAAGCTCTTTTTCCTCTCCTTGCCGTTGCTCCTGTTGCTGCTGGCCGGCAATGCGCTAGCGCAATCGGCACCCGCGCAATCCTTGCCCGACTGGGACAAATTGACTCCGCAACAGCGCGATGCGCTGATCGCACCGGTGCGCGAGCGCTGGAACAGCGACCCCGACCAGCGTGCGCGCATGCTGGAGCACGCGCATCGCTGGGAAGACATGTCTCCCGATCAGCGCAAGCAGGCCCGCAAGGGCATGCGTCGCTTCGAGCACATGAACCCGCAACAGCGCGAGGAAGCACGCGCGCTGTTCGAGCAGATGAAGAAGCTGTCGCCGGAACAGCGCAACCAACTGCGCGAGGATTGGCGGCGGATGACCCCGGAACAGCGCCGCGCCTGGGTGGAGAAGAATCCACCCGGGAAACCGGCGAGTCCGCCCACCAGATAATCAAAGCTGGCGCAGGGTGGGCCTTGGCCTAACGCATTGAAGTCGCGGAATTCCTTAGGACTGGTCAAGGCCTTTCCCACGAGTTCTCATCGCATCAGCCGGAGATCCAGGACACCGATATTTCGTCGCCAGACATGAAGATCGTGAACCCTTGGAAAAATGCCTCGCTTGCCGGCGCTTCCAGTCCGATGTTGCCGTTCTCAAGCAGCTCGTACGTCAAAGCACGCTTGAACAGCTGCGCGGCGATCTGCTTCGCCTGACGCTCGGACCAGTAGGTCGAGACCGCTGCCAGCAGTTGTTTCACCGCAAGTTCGGTCGGCGGACGAGGTCCATGTGAATACCGGATCGTGACGCTGGTGCCAAGGTCATAACATCCGCCCTGCCCTGCGCTGACCAGATCACCGGACGGCAGGCGCCATTCGACCACGCGGTTGGCAAGGTCGACCCGCCCGCCTGGAATGCGGACTGCCGATTTCTGCAGCTGTTGAACGATATAGGCTTGGTCAAAACTGCAATCACTGGGCAGGTCCTGCGCGACCGCAGGCCCTGGCAACAGGGAGAGCAGCAGGATGAGCAAGTGCCGCTGCGCGTTTTACGGACTGACCACGATTTCCGGCCACCGAGTCTTCGCCAGCAACTCATCATCCCAGTCGAAATTGATCGCGCCTTCTTTCACGAACAACGCCACAAAGTTGAATACGTTGCGTGAATACATCTCGCTGGCATGGATGGCGCCCATGCTGGCGAGGTTGAGCGGACCGGCAACGGTGACGCCGTTGTGTTCGATGGTTTCCCCGGGCCTGGTAGCTTCGCAGTTGCCACCGGTTTCCGCGGCCAGATCAACGATCACACTGCCGGGCTTCATCGCTTCGACCATGGTCATGGTGATGATCTTGGGCGCGGGGCGGCCCGGAACCGCCGCGGTGCAAACGACTACATCGATGCCTTTCAGGTGTTCGGCGAGACGACGCTGCTGTTCGGCGCGCTCGTCGTCGGTCAACTGGCGCGCATAGCCGCCCTCGCCTGCGGCACTTACGCCAAGGTCTAGGAACTTGCCGCCCAGCGATTCGATCTGCTCGCGCGTCTCCGGGCGTACGTCGAAACCTTCCACCTGCGCGCCCAGGCGCTTGGCGGTGGCGACACCCTGTAGTCCGGCGACGCCGGCGCCGACGATCAGTACCTTCGAGGGCCGGATGGTGCCCGCGGCGGTGGTGAGCATGGGGAAGAACCGCGGCGCCAGTTGCGCGGCGATAAGTACCGCCTTGTAACCGGCCATGCCAGCCTGCGAGCTGAGCACGTCCATCGACTGCGCGCGCGTGGTGCGCGGCAGCTTTTCCAGTGGAAAAGAAAGGATGCCGCGCGACTTCAGCGCCTCGCCACGGGCCGCGTCGGCTTGCGGCTGGAGCATGCCGACCAGCGTGGCGCCCTGCTTCAACTGACCGATGGCCGCCGAATCCGGCGACTGCACGCAGAGGACCAGATCGGCCTGGGCGGGCGTATCGGCCGTGGCCAGTTGCGCGCCGGCGTCCAGGTAGGCCTGGTCGACGAAGCCCGCGCCGAGCCCCGCACCGCTTTCGACCTTGATGCTGGCGCCCGTGGCCACGAGTTTCTTCACCGTTTCCGGGGTGGCGGCCACACGGCGCTCGCCCGGCGCCGTTTCCTTCAACACCAGCACTTCAATCGCCATGTTCCCCTCGCCTGTCGGATTCCGGACTGCCGATGCTAGCAAAGCGCGGGGAGGAAGGCGTACGAATGGGGAAACCCAACCCCAATGGTGCTTTTGGCTTTGGCTGTTGCTTGCAAATTCACGGTCCGCTTGCGGACCCATCGGCTTCATCGTTGGGCGCGCCGTCAGGGCGGATTTCTTTTACGCCGGACATTCTGCCCTAGGCCCTTCGGGCCGGCTTCGCCGTTCGCTCCGCTTAAGCTACGCAGGGGTTGCTTTGAGCAGCGCATCGGGCTGTTGAAAAGCGCCTCTTTGCCGTTCATAGAAAAGTGACGCACGCACGGCGCGGCTTTCAACAGCGCAGCTGGTCAACGCTCTTGCTATTGAGCAAAGCAAAAGCGCTGGGGCCCAACGTACGCCGCGATCACGAGCGAAAAAAGCAAAGGCAGAATCAAGACGGATCCCCGCTTGCGCAGAGATGACGTTCTGGGGATTTCGTTGGGATGACGAGCAGGAGCAGCGTCAAAGACACCCCTCTTCAGTACTCCCCTGCGCTATGCGCAAGGCAGGAGGTCAGAGGCCTGGCAGAACCATGCTGGGTCCCAGCTTGGCTGGGACGATGGTTTCAGGCGCCGACTGTTGCCTTCGCCGGGTCCAGGCGCTGGATCACGCCCTGCATGGCGCTGTCAAAAGCGTCTTCGTCCTGGTGCGCACGCAGGCGGCCCATGCGGACCATGACCGCGAGTTCCTCAGGCGAGGCTACGCAGAAGCGCACGCCGCGGCGGTTGACGAACAGCAGTCGCGAAGAGATCGGGCTGACCCAGGACAACTTGCCCGCCTGGACCTTGTTGTCCTTGTCGATGAAGTCAAGCCAGGTACCGATCGGCAACCCACGGAAATGGTCGGCATCGGTACTGTCGAAATCCAGGGTGTCGGTGCCGCCGATCAACTGGATGGGCGTGGATTCGTCTTCACTGGCCTTGGGCAGGACCACCTGCGGCAGTTCCGGCAGGGATTTTTCAAGGTCCGGGCGCGACGCAGCCACGGCCTGCAAGGTGTCATGCAGCGCATCGACTGCGGAACTGGCCGCATCCGGATTCATGCCAACGCTGGCGAACACCTTCTGCAGCGAGGGCCGCCAGGTCTGCAGCCAGGGCTTGCCGATGATCTGGCGCTGGGCTTCGGCGAGTTCCTCCATCACCCCGTCGGCCAGGGCCAGCGCATCGCGCAGGCCTTCGCCGTCCTCGCCTTCGCGCAGCACGGCCATGGTGACGTGGTGCGCCCACGGCTGGCGCATGAAGTCATCGATGGCCTGCGGAATATGGCGACCATCGAGGCGTGCAGCCAACTCCACGGCCATGCGCACGCGCGCGGTTTCCAGACGCTCCTGGCCGCTCTGGATTTCGGCGGCACGGCGTTCGGCAATCTCGATGCGGCGCTTGTGCTGGTTGAGGAAATCGCGGAATTCCTCTTCCAGGGTAAGGAACACGGCAAGGTTCTCGTTGAACTCCGCGGTCAGGCGATCGACCACTTCCTCGACCTTGGCCATCAGGGTGCGTTCGGCCGCGCTTTCGCCGCTGTTGCCTTCGCAGGCCTCGGCCAGCACGTTGAGCAGGCGTCGTGCCGGATGGGTCTTCTGCACGAACATGCGCCGGTCCAGCAGCGCGACCTTGACGAAGGGCACCACCAGGCGGCCGATCAATTCGCGCGGACGGCCCTCCAGGTCGCGCTCGTCCAGCATCACGTCAAACAACATGCCGACCAGGTCGATGGCGTCCTCGTCCACCGGCGCCAAGCGTGCAGTGGCAGGGTCAACGCCTAGGCGATTGGCGCCGCTGAGCACCTCGCTCTTCAGGCGCTGGGCCAGTGACTCTCCGGTGTCGCCGATGGCTGCGCTGAGGGTGGCACTGGGCGTGCTCTGCAGCAGCGACAATACCGACAGCATTTCGCGTTGCGACAACTGGCGGTTTTCATCGCTGTGGGACGAACGCTCGGGCGCAGCCGCTTCCCGGTTGCCGCGCGATTCCTGCAAGAGGTGATGCAGCGCCTCCAGCAGCACGCCTTGCGCGCCACCGGCATAGCCCGCGGGGCCCTCATTGAAAACCCCCTGGCCCATCGAGGCCTGCATGCCGCCCTTCATCCCAGCCATGCGATGAGTGAAGCGCGCTGCCCAGGCGGGGGCACTGGCTTCATCCTCTTCGGCCATGCCCGAATGCTCGTGTTCATGCTCCGGCGCGCGCGCCGCGCGCACGGGCGCACGCGCAGCAGGTATTTCCGGCAACACCCCTGACTGCACCAGGCGCTGGTCCAGCGCTTCATACAGGCGACTGATGCCGGGCACCAGGTCCCGCTCACACAGTTTGATGACCACGAGCCGCACTTCCAGCGACAGCTCGCAGGTAGCGAAGGCCTCGTTGATGGCTACGCCGATGTGCTCGGGACCAATGGGATTGTGATCGTTGTCCAGCACCAGGTTGCCGGCAATCCAGCCCAGGCGTCGATCCAGGCGCTGTAGTACCGGTTTGCAATCGCGCATGATCACGCTGGCCAGGTTGCGCGCAGCCAGACGCGACTCCAGCTCCTGGTCGGAGACCAGGCTCAGCGCCGAATTGACGTCAGCCAGTGCGCTTTCCATCGACATCGGGTCGCCCGCCTCGAGCGATTGCCAGGCCTTTTCCAGATGAGCAAGGAAGCGCGCGATGATTTCCTCCCGGCGGCGGCGCAGCTCGCGCATCGCATCCAGGAACGCCATCTGCGCATTGCCGGCGCGCTCGGCGCGATCGAAAAGCGCATCATCGAAGCGGCCGAGAGCCATGGCAAAGGTGTCCACCAACGGCGGAACGACGGCTTGCTTGGCCTGGGCCAACAGACGCAGGTCGCGGCCCGGGCGTTCGGCAATGTGTTCGAAACTGGACATGCGCAAGTTCCCCGCCGTGGCCGGCGAAAAAGCGGATAAAGCAGAAAGAAAAACGCGGTCTCTGTTCCGCCTAGACAGCTTAGTGAATCCAGACCTGTCGCAACCGTGACCGATTAGCCAGTTCGGTGCCGTACAAGCCACGACAGTCTAGAATTACCGAATGCCGATACCCGACCTGCTGCAATCCCTCGACACCCGTCGCTCCACCCCCTCCAGGCAGTTGGGCCCGCCCGGCCCCGATGAAGAGACCCTGTTGCGCATGTTGCAAGCGGCGGTGCGCGTACCGGATCACGGCAAGCTGGTGCCGTTCCGGTTCCTGCGCATCCACGAGGACGCGCGCCAGGCCTTGGGTGAAATCCTGGCGTCGCGCGCACTTGCCTTGGACCCCCACGCATCCACCGCCGCCCTGGAAAAGGACCGCGCGCGCTTTTCGCATGCGCCGCTGATCGTTACCGTGATCGCGCGGCTGGATGCCAGGCACAAGGTGCCCGAACAGGAGCAGCTGCTTTCCGCGGGCTGCGTGTGCTTCGCCCTGCTGCAAGCGTCCCAGGCATTGGGTTTCGGTGCCCAATGGCTGACCGGCTGGGCGGCCTATGATGCAGTGGTCGGCAAGACCCTTGGATTGAAGGCGGACGAGAAAATCGTCGGTTTCATCCACATTGGTACTCCCGGGATGGACGCGCCCGAACGCGACCGCCCGGATGCTGCCGCCTTGTTGAGCGACTGGAATCCGGCCGTGGCGAGCGCATCGAACCATGCCTGAAACCGCGGCCGTCCTTGGGCCACGGCCACCGCTGTACCTGGTGGATGCCAGCCTTTACGTGTTTCGCGCCTGGCATTCGATGCCGGACCAATTTCACGATGCCGATGGCTGGCCTACCAACGCGGTGCATGGGTTCGCCCGTTTCCTGCTGGAGTTGCTGGAACAGGAGCGTCCGAAGCACATCGCCATCGCCTTTGACGAAGCTCTGGACAGTTGCTTCCGCAACAAGCTGTACCCGGCCTACAAAGCCAACCGCGACCCCGCGCCGGAAGAGCTCAAGCGCCAGTTCACCCATTGCAAGGCGTTGTGCGCGGCATTGGGATTGAACGTGCTGGCCCATTCCGAATACGAGGCCGATGACCTGATCGGCAGCGCCTTGCACAGTGCACGTCAGCGCGGTTTCCACGGCGTTATCGTGTCGGCCGACAAGGATATGTCGCAATTGCTGATGGAAGCCGACGAACAGTGGGATTTCGCCCGCGGCCTGCGCTGGGGCATGGGCGGGGTAAAGGCGCGGCATGGTGTGGAAGCGGCGCAGATCGCCGACGACCTGGCCCTGGCCGGCGATGCGGTCGACAACATCCCCGGTGTCACCGGGATCGGCGCCAAGTCCGCGGCCATCCTGCTGGCTCATTTCGGCAGTCTCGACACATTGTTCACGCGCATCGACGAAGTCGCCTTCCTGCGCCTGCGCGGCGCCGCGCAGATGGCCGTGCGCCTGCGCGAACAACGCGAACATGCGCTGCTGTGGCGGCAATTGGCCACGATCGCGCTGGATGCGCCTATCGATGGCGCGGAACCGGATTTCATCCGTGCTGGCGTCGATGCGGGGATGTTGGAAGCTTTGTCCGAATCGTTGCGCTTCGGTCCGATGACGCGGCGGCGATTGCAAGCGGCGGCCGGCCTGGGCGAGGCGCACCCGTAGGAGCGTCCCATGGGCGCGAGCTCTCCGATCAGATCGCGAAACAATCCAAGAGCACGCGCCCATGGGGCGCTCCTACATTTCGCAGGCCATCCCCATTAGCATGTCCGTATGAACAACAAGACCGCCGAACCGAAAATCGTCTACGAGGGCCGCTATCTGCGCATGGTCGAGCGCGGCACCTGGGAATACGTGGAACGCACCCATGCCAGTGGCCTGGCCGCGATCATCATTGCAGTGACGCCCGAGGACAAGGTGCTGTTTGTCGAACAGTTCCGCGTGCCGCTGCAGGCCGCCACCATTGAGATGCCGGCCGGGCTGGTGGGTGACATCGATGCCAGTGAATCAATCGAGGTGTCGGCAATCCGCGAGCTGGAGGAAGAAACCGGCTGGACCGCGGCACACGCCGAGGTCCTGATGATCGGGCCGACCTCCTCCGGTATGGCCAGCGAAAAGATCGCCTTCGTCCGTGCGACCGGATTGCGCCGGGTCGGTCCCGGTGGTGGCGAAGGCGACGAAGACATCACCGTGCACGAGATTCCGCGCGCCGAGGCAGCGGCATGGCTGGTGCGGAAGATGGGCGAAGGTTACGAACTCGACGCCAAGCTCTGGGCCGGCCTGTGGATGATCGAGCACCACCTGGACGGCGTTCCACGTGACTGAGTGGGCATTGCTGGGGCCGGATGACCCACCGCCGTTCACCCTGCACCGGGCACACGGCCGTTCCCCCTTCATCCTGATCGCCGACCATGCGGGGCAGCAGATTCCCGCATGCCTCGGCGACCTGGGCCTGCCGCAATCAGAACTGGACCGGCATATCGGCTGGGACATCGGCATTGCGGGCGTGACCGGAAGATTGTCGGAAAAGCTCGATGCCTTTGCCCTGCTGCAGACCTATTCGCGGCTGGTGATCGACTGCAACCGGCCGCTGCATGCGGCCGGATCCATCGCAGCGTCCAGTGACGGAACTGCGATTCCGGGGAACGAGGGGCTCGACGACGATTCCCGGGTGGCGCGTGGGCGCGAGATCTTCGCCCCGTACCACGCGCGCATTACCCGGGAACTGGATTTGCGCAGCGCGCAACCGATCGCACCGATCCTGGTGTCCCTGCATAGCTTTACCCCGACTTTTGCCGGTTACGCGCGGCCATGGCATGCAGGGGTCCTGTACCACCGCGACACCCGCCTGGCCCATGCCTTGCTCGCCGCACTACGTGCGGAACCGGGCCTGGTGGTCGGTGACAACGAACCGTATGCGGTCAGCGACGCCACCGATTTCGCCATCCCGGTACACGGGGAACAACGCGGGCTGCTGCACGTGGAACTGGAAATCCGCCAGGACCTGATCACCGATGCGCGTGGCCAGGAAGAATGGGCGCAGCGGCTTGCGCGGATGTTGCCTGCCTTGCTACCAGATTTGCGAACTGAACAACCGTAGGAGCGCCCCTCGGGCGCGATGCCTTAGATATTGCGGCGAACTGGACGAAGGGCATCGCGGGCAGGGCCCGCTCCTACAGGGCGAAACGATCCGTCGCTGTTACCAGCGCATCCACATGTTCGGCCTCGAACGCGGAGTGTCCGGAAACCGGGGAAATCACCAGTTGCGCCTTCGGCCAGGCCTTGTGCAGGTCCCAGGCGTTGGCCATCGGGCAGACCACGTCGTAGCGTCCGTGCACGATCACGCCGGGAATATCGGCGATACGGTGGGCATCGCGCAGCAGCTGGTCTTCCACTTCGAAGAAACCGCCGTTGACGAAGTAGTGGTTTTCGATGCGTGCGAAAGCCAGGGCAAACGCAGCGTCTTCATGCCCGCTGACGAAATCGTTGTCCACGCGCAGGAAACTGGTCGCGCCTTCCCACACGCTCCAGGCGCGCGCGGCGGCCAGGCGGGTGGCTTCGTCGTCGCTGGTCAGGCGCCGATGGAAGGAGGAAATCAGGTCGTGGCGTTCCACAGCGGGGATCGGCGCCAGGAAATGTTCCCATGCGTCGGGGAACAGGCGCGAGCAGCCTTCCTGGTAGAACCATTCCAGCTCCCAGCGGCGCAGCATGAAGATGCCACGCAACACCAGTTCAGTCACCCGCTGCGGATGTTTCTCGGCATAGGCCAGTGCCAGGGTCGAACCCCAGCTGCCGCCGAAGACTTGCCACTTGTCGATCCCCAGTTTTTCGCGCAGCAGTTCGATGTCGCCGACAAGATGCCAGGTGGTGTTGTCCACCAGGTCGGCATGAGGCGTGGACCGGCCCGCGCCACGCTGGTCGAAAAGGACGATGCGGTATTTGGCGGGATCGTGGAAACAGCGCATCTTCGCGCTGCAACCCCCGCCAGGGCCGCCGTGCAACAACACCACGGGTTTTCCATCGGGATTGCCGCATTGTTCGTAATACAGGGTGTGGCGGTCGTCGACACGGAGGGTGCCAGTGTCGAAGGGTTGAATTTGCGGGTAGAGCGTGCGCATGGCAGATGCATCCAATGACGTGCGCCGAGTCTAGCGCAGGGTCGGTGATCGGCCTGCAAGGTTCGAGGCGAATCACCGTGCTGGATACCGATTTGCGCCTCAGCTGATTCTTCCCAGCGTCACCCGCTCGCGATCCTCGATATCAACCGCGCTGGTCACTTCCAGGAAACCCGCCAACTGCATAAGCGCGCGAACCGCGGCGCCCTGGTCCCAGCCGTGCTCCAGCAACAACCAGCCTTCCGGTTGCAAATGACTGGGCGCTTCTGCAACGATCTCGCGGATCGCATCCAGACCGTCCGCGCCGGAGGTCAGCGCGAGATCCGGCTCGTGCTGCAACGCGGCCAGGTGCGGATCGCCGTCGGCAATGTAGGGTGGATTGCTGACGATCAGGTCGTAGCGTTCACCCGCAAGCGTCTGCAACCAACTGCCCTGACGGAACTCGATATTGCCCAGCCCATGGGCGCGGGCGTTGTCGCGGGCGACGGCCAGCGCGGCTTGGCTGGCATCGGTGGCGACCAGGATTGCGGCGGGCCGCTCACTGGCGATGGCCAGGGCAATCGCACCGCTACCGGTGCCCAGGTCGGCAACGCGCATTGCCACCCCGCCGGGCAAGCGCGCCAGGGCCAGTTCGACCAGCCGTTCGGTTTCGGGGCGCGGGATCAGCGTATCCGGGGTGACCGCAAGATCCAGCGTCCAGAAGCCGCGCCGACCGGTCAGATAAGCCATTGGCGTGCCCGCCAAGCGCGCCTGCACCAATGCATCGAACCGTCGCAGCGATGGCGCATCAAGCTGGTCTTGCGAATGGGCAAACAGCCAGGCCTGCGGTTTATCCAGCACATGCGCCAGCAACAGCTTGGCGTCGGCAACGTCAATGCGTTCACGCGCGAGCAGCAATGCTGCATCCAGACGGTGGTCGGGAGTCGTATCCATCGGCTACATCGTAGCCGTACTGGCAGTTCCGGCCCCCATCCCCCATACAAAAGGTTCAACCCATGACCCGATCTTTCCCCTTGCGCAGGCTGATGGTTGCCTGCGCTGCGCTGCTGGTAGCCGGCTGCCAGAGCGTGGCCTTCGGCATCGCCAATCATGGCGTGGGCCAGCCTGATGCCAGCGCTGTTTATGACAAGCAGCACGGACTTTCCCTGGATCTATACCAGCCAAACCCGGCCTCGCCCAAACCAGCGCCGGTCGTGGTCTTCCTGCATGGCGGCGGTTGGAAGACCGGCAAGCGCGAACAGTACCGTTTCGTCGGTGAGCGCCTGGCGCAACAGGGAATCCTGGCCATCGTCGCGGACTACCGGACCTATCCGGCCAGTACCTTCCCGGGTTTCGTCGAGGACGGTGCGGCAGCCGTGGCCTGGGGCCGCGAACATGCCCGCGAATACGGTGGTGATCCGCAACGCCTCTACGTGGCGGGGCATTCTGCCGGGGCACAGATCGCAGCACTGATCGGTACGGATGCACGCTATCTGGCGGCCCATGGCCTGAAGCCGCGCGACCTGGCCGGCGTCATCGGCCTGTCCGGGCCCTACGACTTCGTCATAGATGGCGGCTATGAAGAAGTGTTTGGCCCGCCGGCTCGCTGGCCCGACGCCCAGGCCGTGAACTTCGTCGATGGGGATGAACCGCCGTTCCTGCTGGTGCATGGCACGGGCGACAAGGTAGTGGAAGCCAAGGACAGTCAGGAACTGGCCGACAAGCTGGGGAAGGCCGGGAACCCCGCCGACCTGGTGTGGCTGCCGGGTGCCGGGCACCTTGCGACCCTCGCCGCAATCTACGACCCCGGACGCGACCCCGTGGTTGTTGACGCGATCAAGCGCTTCGTCAGGAAATCGCAGCCTTAGCGCCACTGCCGGTCATTCGATAGTCATAACCTATTGATACAATGCCATCAATCGATTGGATATATCAATCGGACCGACCTAGCATTGCCGGGTCACTTCAATCACCCAACCCAAGGAATCCATCGATGTCCCTGATCAATACCCTCGTCCAGCCCTTTACCGCCGATGCCTTCCAGAACGGCAAGTTCATCAAGGTTTCCGATGCCGACCTGAAGGGCAAATGGTCCGTCGTGTTCTTCTACCCGGCCGATTTCACCTTCGTCTGCCCGACCGAGCTCGAGGACCTGGCCAAGAACTACGCCGAATTCAAGAAGCTCGGCGTAGAAATCTACAGCGTTTCGACCGACACCCATTTCGCCCACAAGGCCTGGCACGACACCTCGGAAGCGATCAAGCAGATCGAATACGTGATGGTCGGTGATCCGACCGGCGCCATCACCCGCAACTTTGGCGTGATGATCGAGGAAGCTGGCCTGGCCGACCGCGGCACTTTCGTGATCGATCCGGAAGGCAAGATCCAGATCGTGGAAATCAACGCCGGCGGCGTCGGTCGCGATGCAAGCGAACTGCTGCGCAAGGTCAAGGCCGCCCAGTACGTCGCCGCACATCCCGGCGAAGTCTGCCCGGCCAAGTGGAAGGAAGGCGAGAAGACCCTGGCTCCTTCTCTGGACCTGGTCGGCAAGATCTAAGCACCACCGTCGCTTTACCGCGGAACCCGGAATCCGGGCGCAAGCCGCCCGGATTCCCCTCCCACGCATCCCTGCGGATGCTTGCAATAGCGGCGTGGCCCGCACCGGAAAACTGCTGCCGGTCTCCCCTCCCCGCCGGTCCGGCTTCCACTGGTCCAGGCCGCTTCTGCAAGCGTCTTTCCTTTTCTCCTTATTCCCTTCATCGGAGTCCTCCCCATGCTCGACGCAAACCTCAAGACCCAGCTGCAGGCCTACCTGGAAAAAGTCGTGCGCCCGATCGAGATCGTGGCGTCGCTGGATGACAGCGCCAAATCGCGCGAGATGGAGGAGCTGCTGGGCGAAATCGTGCTGCTCTCCGACAAGATCAGCCTGGTCGAACGCCGCGATGCCGATGTCCATACGCCGTCGTTCGCACTGAACAGCCCCGGCCACGACATCCACCTGCGCTTCGCCGGCATTCCCATGGGCCATGAGTTCACTTCGCTGGTGCTGGCGTTGCTGCAGGTCGGCGGGCACCCGTCGAAGGCCGCGCAGGACATGATCGAACAGATCAAGGGCCTGGACGGAGAGTTCAAGTTCGAAACCTATTTCTCCCTGTCCTGCCAGAACTGCCCGGACGTGGTCCAGGCGCTCAACCTGATGGCAGTGCTGAATCCCAACATCCAGCACGTTGCCATCGATGGCGCGTTGTTCCAGGATGAAGTCGAGGCGCGCCAGGTGATGTCGGTGCCGACGGTCTATCTCAACGGTCAAGTCTTTGGCCAAGGCCGCATGAGCGTCGAAGAGATCGTCGCCAAACTGGACACCGGTGCAACCCAACGCGACGCGAAGAAGCTCGCGGCTAAGGCGCCCTACGACGTACTGATCGTTGGCGGCGGCCCGGCCGGCGCGGCCGCGGCGATCTATTCGGCGCGCAAGGGTATCCGCACCGGCGTGGTCGCGGAGCGCTTCGGCGGCCAGGTGCTGGATACCATGTCGATCGAGAACTTCATCTCGGTGCAGGAAACCGAGGGCCCGAAAATGGCTGCGGCACTCGAGCAGCATGTCCGCCAGTACGACGTTGACATCATGAACCTGCAGCGCGCCACCAAGTTGGTGCCGGGTAGCGAGCTGATCGAAGTAAAACTGGAGAACGGTGCCTCGCTGAAGGGCAAGACCGTGATCCTGTCCACCGGCGCACGCTGGCGGCAGATGAACGTGCCCGGCGAAAACGAATACCGCAACAAGGGCGTGGCCTACTGCCCGCATTGCGACGGCCCA
>JBDTPP010000072.1:0-14309 GCA_039932615.1 Pseudoxanthomonas sp. | reverse complement strand
ATCGCCCACCAGCAGGATCGCCAGCGGCGAGCCCACCGGCGCCTGGTCGCCGAGTTTGTACGGCAGGCTGTCGATGCGTCCGGCGCGAGGTGCGATTACGTTCAATTTTTCCAGCGAGACCACCTGCGTCGCGGCCTGCGCTTCCGCCGCGGCCACTGCCGAGCGGCCTTGCGCGACCTGTTCGCTGCGAGTGCCGCGCTCCAGTTCCAGCAGCGCCGCCTGCACTGCGCGCACCTGCGCTTCCGCATTGCCGGCAGCGGCGCGCGCGCGATCAACATCGGCCGCGGCTACCAGTTTCTGCCGGCCCAGCGGTTGCAGGCGGTTGTAATACGCACGCGCATCGACGGCCTGGGCCTGGGCGGCAGCGACATTCGCGCGGGCCTGGGCGATGTCCTCGCTACGCGGACCGGCTTCCAGCTCGGACAATGCTTCGCGGCTCTGCTGCGCCTGGGCCTGCACCGCCGCCAATTGCGATTGCGTACGGACCGGTTCCAACTGCAGCAGGGGCGCGCCAGCGTCGACCTGCTGGCCTTCGCGCACGTCGATGCGCACGATCTTCTCGGCCACCGGCGCAGGCAGGGTGATGCGGTCCCATTCCAGCGTGCCCAGTACCTGCGGTGCGGAATCCTTGCACGCGGACAAACCCAGCGCGCTAAAAGCAACCAGTGCAAGCAACGTCTTGCTATTTCGCATGATCAAGCTCCAGTCCGCGGTCCAGCAAAGAAAGCGTATGCAGGCGCACGGTGTCGAAATTCAGATCGTCGGCGTTCAACAGGCGCCGCCAGATCGGCGCGCCCGCGGCAGGGAACAAGGTCAGCCCGACCAGCGACACCATCAGCAGGCGCGGATCCAGGTCGGGATTGATGCGTCCCTGCGCCTGCGCCTCGGCGAAACGCCCGGCCATCATCTGCGGCAGTTGCGGTCCGATCCGGTCGAACAGCAGGTCGCGCAACGCACCGCCTTCGCAGAGCACCTCGCGCACCCACAGCGGAGGCAACCAGGGATGCTCGGCAACGATCCTGCCGATGCCAGTGACGAAACCGGCAATCAATGCTGCGATGTCATCGCCGGCCTGCAACAACGGTTCGTGCAGGGCTGCGAACACCGGCAGGATTTTCTGCGCGATCACTTCCTGCTGAAGTTGGGCCTTGCCGCCGAAGTAGTAATGCAGCAAGGCCGGCGTCACCCCCGCCTCGGTGGCGATATCCCGCAAGGACGTGGCGGCGATGCCCTTGCGCACGAAGCAGGCCAGCGCGGCATCCAGCAGGCGCCCGCGCAGGTCCGGTGAATCCGCCGACGGACGACCGGGCGCACGTTTGCGCGCGGGCCTGGCGGGCCGTTTTGTTGGGTTGGGGCTTGTATCGGGGGCGGTTGCGGAGTCTGGCATGGCCAGATATTTAATTGATTGTTTAATTAACTGCAAGCACGGATAGTCAGGGGGTCGGCTGTCTGGCCCTCGCAACACGGCCGCGATACCCTGCACGGCCCCGTCACGAACCGCCTGCCATCCCCCAGACCGCCCCCAAGTTGTGGTTTTTCGTTGTGGAAGCCGAGCCACTGCCGGACGCGCCGGATTTCCAGGAGTTCGGAGGAGCCTTCGTGCTCTGCTACCAGATGCCAGGACTGGCCGAAGACCCAGTCCGCCACGCCGGCGACTTCCTGCGCGGCGCTGGTTGGCAGGTGACCGGCGTGCAGGAAGAGCCCAGGCAGATCGAACGCGATGAAGCCCCCGAGGCCGAGCACTTCGACCAGGCGCTGATCGACGACGAGGCCTATGTATTTCACCAATGGCGTGTCGAAGACGCCGACGACCAGACCAGGCACTGAAACCCCTCCCATGACTGCATCCGACAAACGCGAATTCACCCTGGAGCCCGCCAACGTCGAGCGCCTGGCCAACCTGTCCGGCCCGTTTGACGCGCACCTGCGCCAGATAGAACTGCGCCTGGGCGTGGAGATCGCCAATCGCGGCAACATCTTCAAGATCACCGGACCGGCGGCCGAAGTGAAGGCCACCGAGAAGCTGCTGCATGCGCTGTACGAGGAAGCGGCCGACGAAACCTTCGACAGTGAATCCATACACCTGCGCCTGAACGCGGCTAACGTCGATCACCTCGCAGCCGGTGGTTTCGAGCCGCAGGACGTGGCAATCAAGGTCAAACGCGGCACCGTGCGTGGTCGCGGCCCCAACCAGGCCGCCTACCTGCACGCCATCGCCACCCATGACATCAATTTCGGCATTGGCCCGGCCGGTACAGGCAAGACCTTCCTGGCAGTCGCCAGCGCGGTGGAAGCGCTCAACGAATCACGCGTGCAGCGGCTGATCCTGGTGCGGCCGGCGGTGGAAGCAGGCGAAAAGCTAGGCTTCCTTCCCGGCGACCTCAGCCAGAAGGTCGACCCCTACCTGCGCCCGCTATACGACGCGCTGTACGAAATGCTGGGCGTGGAAAAGGTGCTCAAGCTGCTGGAAAAGAACGTCATCGAAATCGCGCCGCTGGCGTACATGCGCGGACGCACGCTCAACGATGCGTTCGTGATCCTGGATGAAGCGCAGAACACCACCATCGAGCAGATGAAAATGTTCCTGACCCGCATCGGCTATGGCAGCACTGCGGTGGTCACCGGCGACCTGACCCAGGTCGACCTGCCCAAGCATATGAAGTCAGGACTGAAGGATGGCCTGGAAGTCCTGCGTGGCGTGGACGGCATCAGTTTCACCTTCTTCACCAGCCGCGACGTGGTCCGGCATCCGCTGGTGGCAAAGATCGTGCGGGCTTACGATGAGCGCGATGGCAAGGATGCAGAGACCGGTCAGGGCCTGTGATGCCGGAATTGCAGCTGAAATCGGGCGAAGTTCGTGGTTGATGGTTGCTGGTTGGTGAAAGCAGGCAACCTGGATTAAAACAACGAACCACCAACCACCAACCACGAACTCTCAACCATGACCCAAGGCCCCGTCCTCCTCGAAGTTTCCGTCAGCTACGCCCTGCCCCGCGCGGGCTTGCCTTCGTCGGTGAGTTTTCGCAAATGGGTGGCCGCAGCGCTGCACGGGCGCATCCGCGAAGCCGACCTGGCGGTGCGCATCGTCGATACCAAGGAAGGCCGCGCGCTCAATCGCCACTATCGCGGCAAGGACTACGCGACCAACGTGCTCAGTTTCCCGGCAGAAATGGCCGAAGGCGTGAAAATGCCGAAAGGCTTCAAGATGCCACTGCTCGGTGACCTGGTGATCTGCGCGCCGGTGGTCGCGCGCGAAGCCAGGGAACAGAAGAAGAAGCTGGCCGAGCACTACGCGCACCTGACCGTGCACGGCGCGCTGCACCTGCTGGGCTGGAACCACGAGGACGACCGCGAGGCCGAAGCCATGGAGCAGCTGGAGCGCGAGATCCTGGCCGAACTCGGCTTCAACGACCCTTACGCACTAGAGGACTAGGCATGCGCCGTGTTTTGATCCTGCTGGCGGCATCGCTGCCGCTTCCGCTTCTTGCCCAGTCGCCTGCCGTGCCGGTGGAAAAGCCCGCGACCGCCGCGTCGACCACGGTGGCGCCCGCGAAGGCAGTGGAAAAACCCGTCGCACCGCTTGATCCGACCCGCATCGACCTGCCTGGACTGATCGAATGCAAGCGCGAGCTGTCCGATTTCCACTACCTGGCTCCGGCCCTGGTCGAGCCACTGCAGGCGGTTGCACTGGGCTGGCGCCCGCTGCCGCAGGCCAACCTGTTCATGACCGAGTTCATGCTCAATGCGCCGGTCATAGTGTTCGGGCACAGCACCGACCATATCGCCTTCACCGGCGACAGCATCATCGCCATCCTCGACATGCCCGACCCGCGCCTACTGGCAAAGCAACTGGAACTGGAAACGGCGGTCGATACGCCCGCCAAGGCGATGTTCGGCAAGGAACTGCGCAGCCATGAACAGCGCGACGAGGCCAGCGGACTCACCCTGATCGATTCAGTGGTCCTCAACGTGTCCAATGTCTCCTCGCATCCGGGCAAGACGCTGGTCGGATGCAGCTACATCATGGACACCCTGGAAGAGCCGGATGCGCCGCCCGCAAGCGCGTCCGGGGCGACCGCCGAACCCGCGGCCGCCGCAACCCCGCGCTGAGGCCTGATAGACTGGCAGCGTCGCCCTCCCCCGGGCTGCCTGCTCCCTACAAATGTCAGAAGACGACAGTACCCCCGCGCCGGAAGCCTCCGAGAAACATCCGGAGAAGCTTCATGAAAAACGGCGCACCTGGCTGGACCGCATCAGTTCTGCGTTCTCTGGCGAACCTTCCTCACGCGACGACCTGATCGCGCTGTTGCGCGATGCGCAGGGCGACGGGCTGATCGCCAGTGACACTTTGCGGATGATGGAAGGTGCCATCGCCGTGGCCGAACTGACCGTCGGCGACGTGATGGTGTCGCGTTCGCAGATGGTGTCGTTGCCGATCAGCGCCCCCTTCCTCGAATTGATGAAGCAGGTCGTGGAATCCGGACACTCACGCTTCCCGGTGCATGGCGACAACAAGGACGAGATCCTCGGCATCCTGCTGGCCAAGGACCTGCTGCGCGGCGTAGTCGCCGACAACGGCCCCGGCAACGTGCGTGAACTGCTGCGCCCGGCGGTGCTGATCCCCGAATCAAAGAAGCTCAACCTGCTGCTGAAGGAATTCCGGCTGTCGCGCAACCACATGGCGATCGTGGTGGACGAATACGGTGGCGTTGCCGGGGTCGTGACCATCGAGGACGTGCTGGAGCAGATCGTCGGCGAGATCGATGACGAACACGACGACGCCGAGGACGGGGCTGCGCTGATCGCCGCCCAGGCCGACGGCCAGTATGTGGTGGATGCACTGACCCCGATCGATGATTTCAATGAACGCTTCGGCGCCGATTTCCCAGACGACGAATACGACACCGTCGGCGGGCTGGTCACCGCGGCCATCGGCCACCTGCCGGAAACCGACGAGGAACTGACCCTGGGGCGTTTCGCGTTCCGCGTCGCCAAGGCGGACGCGCGCCGCGTGCATGCGTTCCATGTCGGCGTGCTTTCCGATAACTAGGATGCCGATCACCCGGATGTCGATACCCAGGCTGCTGGCAACCCCTATGTTCGTGCGTTCGCTCCTGCTGGGCCTGCTGTTGCTGCTGGCGACTCCGGCGTGGGCCACATCGGCCGCCGCAAGTGCCCCGCGCGTTGGCGTGATGACCATGCAGCCGGGCGAGATCTTCTTCGAGCGCTTTGGCCACGACGCCATCGTGGTGGTGGATCCGCAGACAGGTGAGGCGACTTCCTACAATTTCGGCTTCTTCGACATGGACGAACCCGGTTTCGCCGGCCGTTTCGCCTTGGGTGACATGCAGTACTACCTGGTCGCACTGCCATTGCAGCAGGACCTCTCCTATTACCGCGAAGTCGGGCGCGGAGTGAAGCTGCAATGGCTGGACGTGCCTCCGGAGCAGGCGCAATCCATGGCCGATGCGCTGGCCGAGCGCGCGAAGCCCGAGAACGCGCGATACCGCTACGACTATTTCACTTCCAACTGTTCCACCCAGGTGCGCGACGCGCTCGATACCGCCATGGGCGGCGCGCTGAAGTCGCAGATGGTCGGGCGTTCGCGCGGAAATACCTTCCGCAGCGAAGCCGTGCGCCTGGCTTCGCCTGCCTTGTGGATGTGGCTGGGTTTCGACATCGGCCTGGGCCCATACGCCGACGTGCCGATGTCGCGCTGGGAAGAAGCCTACGTACCGATGCGCCTTGCCGACAGTCTGGACGAGGCCCGGAACAGCGCAGGTCGCCCGCTGGTGCAGTCGGAACAGGTACTGGTGCCGCATCGACTCGCGCCGGAACCGCCGGAGCGAGCAAGACGCTGGTGGCCCTGGCTGCTGGCGGGCCTGTCGGTTGCCGCCGCGATCCTGCTGACTGCGCGGCGCAGACCGCGCGTGGTCGCGGCCCTGGCATTGCCGCTATGGCTGGTCTGCGGCGTGGTTGGCGCAGTGCTGGTGTTCCTGTGGGGTTTTACCGAGCACCACGCCGCCTGGGCCAACCGCAACCTGCTGCTGTTCAATCCCTTGTGCCTGCTGCTGATCCCGGGCGCGGTCACGCTGCTGCGCAAGCGCACACCTGGCGCGTGGTTCCGGTGGCTGCTGGTGATCGTGGTCGCCGCAGCGGCAGGCGCGTGGATGGCGCTGTGGCTGTCGACCAACCCGCAAGTCAACCACGCCTGGGTCGCGCTGCTGCTGCCTGTGCACGCGGCGCTTGCATACGTATTCGTACCCCGGCGCAGCTTGTTGCACTGAGAAGACTGGCAGGATGCCGGCTTCTGGCCGTCCTACGGAATTCCGCATGCCCTTCCGCCCGCTCGCGCTGATCGCACTGCTTTTCTCCGGCCACGCATTCGCCGCATCCACGCCCGTGCCCGCGACGCCGCCCACGGTCGGCATCACCTCGCCCGATGGCAACCTGTCGGTGGAAGTGACCACCGACAACGACGGCCGCCCGAGTTACACGGTGCGGCGCGAAGGCAAGCCGGTTATTTCACCTTCACGGCTCGGCTTCCTGTTCATCGATGCGCCCAAGTTCGAGCGCAACTTCGTCATCGCCGGACACAAGACCGGCACGTTCGATGAAACCTGGGAGCAGCCCTGGGGCGAGCGCCGCAGCATCCGCAACCACTACAACGAGCTGCGGGTCACCCTGAGCGAGAAAAACGCGCTGAAGCGCAGCATCGATGTGGTGTTCCGGGTTTACGACGACGGGCTGGGTTTCCGCTACGAATTCCCGGACCAGGCCGCACTAAAGGAAGTTAAAATCGGCGACGAATTGACTGAATTCAATATCGCCGAGCCCGCCACCGCCTGGTGGATTCCCGCGGGCGAATGGAACCGCGAGGAATACCTGTACCACCGCACCCCGGTACAGGAAGTCGGCGACGCGCAGACGCCAATCACCCTGCGTACCGACAATGGCCTGCATATCTCGATCCATGAAGCGGAGCTGGTCGACTACGCCGGCATGAACCTGACCCGCATCGAGGACCGGAAATTCCGCTCCATGCTCACGCCCGGCATCGGCGACGGCAAGGTAATACGCACTGCGCCGTTCAATACACCTTGGCGCACGCTGCAGATCGCCGACAACGCCGGTGACCTGGTCACTTCCAGCCTGATCCTCAACCTCAACGAACCCAACAAGCTTGGCGATGTGTCATGGGTCAAGCCGATGAAATACGTGGGCGTGTGGTGGGAGATGCACCTGGACAGGAAGACCTGGGCGTCGGGGCCGAAACACGGCGCGACCAATGCCAACGTGATGCGTCACATCGACTTCGCCGCGAAGCATGGCCTCGGTGGCGTGCTCGTGGAAGGCTGGAACGTGGGCTGGGACGGTGACTGGTTCGGCAATGGCGAGGATTTCAGCTTCACCCAGCCGTACCCGGACTTCGACATCGAGAAGCTGGCCGCGTATGCGAAGTCGAAACACGTGCGTTTGATCGGGCATCACGAAACCTCGGGCAACGCCGCGCATTACGAATCACAGATGGGCGCGGCCTTCGACCTGTACCAGCGGCTTGGCATCGATGCAGTCAAGACTGGCTATGTCGCCGACGCGGGCCAGGCCAAGGTCATGGGCCTGGACGGCAAGATCCACTACGCGTGGCACGAAGGCCAGGACATGGCCCGGCATCATCTCAAGGTGGTGACCGAAGCAGCCAAGCGCCATATCGCGGTCAACCCGCACGAACCCATCAAGGACACCGGCCTGCGTCGCACCTACCCCAACTGGATCACCCGCGAGGGCGCGCGTGGCATGGAGTTCAACGCCTGGGGCCAGCCCGGAAACCCGCCCGAGCATGAAGCCAATCTGGTGTTCACCCGCCTGCTGGCCGGACCGATGGATTTCACCCCTGGCATCTTCGGCATGAAGACGCGCTCGCCCGACGGCGTCGCCACCACCTGGGCCAAGCAACTGGCGCTGTACGTGGTGATCTACAGCCCGCTGCAGATGGCCGCCGACCTGCTGGAGAACTACGAAGCCAACCCGAAGCCATTCAAGTTCATCGAGGACGTGCCGGTGGATTGGGAAGAGACGCGCGTTCTGAATGGCGAGGTCGGCGACTTCGTCACCATCGTACGCAAGGATCGCCACAGCGATGACTGGTACCTGGGCGCAATCAGCGACGAGGAAGGCCGTGAACTGAAAGCCACGCTGTCGTTCCTGGATCCTGGCCGCAAATACGTCGCCCAGATCTATCGCGACGGCGCGCACGCCGACTGGAAGCGCGCGCCGCAGGACATCGTGATCGAGGAGCGTGAAGTTACCAGCGCCGACACGCTTGTCCTGCGATTGGCACCTGGTGGCGGGCAGGCGATCCGTTTCGTCGCGCACTAGATCTGTAGGAGCGCCCCACGGGCGCGAGCTCTTTGGTTTGTTTCGCGATCGGATAGGAGAGCTCGCGGCCATGGGGCGCTCCTACGCGGACGGGCGCATCGCTTGCCGCATCACCCGCCCTGCCTCAACATGCGCGGCATGAACGATATCGCCAAGCCGGCATTGCCTTCCTGCGTCATCAACTGCGTGGTCTACGACAAGGCCGGCGCGCGCCACGACATCACCCTGGACGCGATCAGCGACGTGCTGGCCCAGGACGACGGCAGCTTCGTCTGGGTCGGGCTGTATGAGCCCGCGGACGAGATCCTGGAAAAACTGCAGGAGGAATTCTGCCTGCACGACCTGGCCGTCGAGGACGCACAGAACGCGCACCAGCGACCCAAGCTGGAGGCCTACGGCAACTCCATGTTCGTTGTCATCCACACCGCCCAGGTGGTCAACGAGAAGATCGTCTATGGCGAGACCCACGCCTTCGTCGGCCCGCGCTACCTGATCACCGTCCGCCACGGCGCCTCCCTTTCGTATGCCGCGGTTCGCGAACGGGTGGAACGCGAACCGGAACTGCTGGTGCTGGGACCTTCCTACGGGCTGTACGCGGTGCTTGATTTCATTGTCGACAACTATCGCCCCATCATCGACGAATTCCGCGAAACCGCTGATTCACTGGAACACGCGATCTTCGCGGATACCTATAGCCGCCAGACCGTGGTCCGCCTGTACGAACTGAAGCGTGAACTGACCAAGATGCGTCTCGCAGTCGGCCCTTTGCAGGACGTGCTGTCGCAACTGAGTCGCACCCAGAGTGCGCTGGTGCCCGAAGAAGTGCGGCTTTATTTCCGCGACGTCTACGACCATGCGCTGCGGGTCAACGAATCCATCGATACCTTGCGCGAAATGCTGACTACGGCGCTCAGCGTGAATCTTTCACTGGTGACGCTGGGCCAGGGCGAAGTGGTGAAGCGGCTCGGTGCGTGGGCAGCGCTGCTGGCTGCGCCCACCTTGATCACCAGCTGGTACGGCATGAATTTCCACGCGATGCCCGAACTCGACAAGGCGTATGCCTATCCGGCGCTGATCGGCGGCGTAGTGCTGGTATGCGGCACCTTGTACTGGTTGTTCAAGCGCGCCAAATGGCTTTGAGTCTGTAGCAGCGCCCGATGGGCGAGAGCTCTTGATCTTCCCGCGATAGGATCGAAGAGCTCGCGCCCCTGGGGGGCTCCTAGGGTGGTCTACAGGGTCCGCGCCGCAGTGCACAAACCGATGCTTCCGGCACTAAGACCAAAGTCGAAGTCTGAATCCGCGGTTACGCATTGACCCTTCCCGCGCATCGGAGGACTCTAACCGGATTCGACCGGGAGGTGTCCGCATGAAAGGTTTTTCCAAGCTGGCCTGGGCCGCGCTTGCGCTGCTCGGCGCGTTCTGTCTCGGCACCGTTGCCCTGCGCCGGGGTGAACAGATCAACGCGTTGTGGATCGTGGCCGCCGCCGTGTCGATCTACCTGGTCGCCTACCGCTACTACGGCCTGTTCATCGCCAACACGGTGCTGGGCATCGACCCTACCCGCGCGACCCCGGCGGTGATCAACAACGATGGCCTGGACTACGTGCCGACCAACAAGCACGTGCTGTTCGGCCACCACTTCGCCGCCATCGCCGGCGCCGGCCCACTGGTGGGCCCGGTGCTCGCAGCACAGATGGGCTACCTGCCGGGGGTGCTCTGGCTGATTGCCGGCGTGGTCCTGGCCGGTGCGGTGCAGGACTTCATGATCCTGTTCATATCCACGCGCCGCAACGGCCGCTCGCTGGGCGACCTGGTGCGCGAGGAAATGGGACCGGTTCCCGGGACCATCGCCCTGTTCGGCGTATTCCTGATCATGATCATCATCCTGGCGGTGCTGGCGATGATCGTGGTCAAGGCGCTACAAGGCAGCCCGTGGGGCATGTTCACCGTGATCGCGACGATCCCGATCGCGATCATGATGGGCATCTACATGCGCTACATCCGCCCCGGCAAGATCGGCGAGATCTCGGTGGTCGGCCTGATCCTGCTGCTGGCGGCGATCTGGTACGGCGGCCAGGTCGCGGCTGATCCCGTGTGGGGTCCGGCCTTCACCTTCACCGGCGTGCAGATCACCTGGATGCTGATCGGTTACGGCTTCGTCGCCGCGGTATTGCCGATCTGGCTGCTGCTGGCGCCACGCGACTATCTTTCCACCTTCCTCAAGATCGGCACCATTCTGGGCCTGGCGATCGGCATCCTGATCGTGATGCCGGAATTGAAGATGCCGGCTTTGACCCAGTTCACCGACGGCACTGGGCCGGTGTGGAAGGGCGGCATGTTCCCGTTCCTGTTCATCACGATTGCGTGTGGCGCGGTGTCCGGCTTCCATGCCTTGATCTCTTCCGGCACCACGCCCAAGTTGCTGGCCAATGAAGGCCACGCCCGCTACATCGGCTACGGCGGCATGCTGATGGAATCGTTCGTGGCGATCATGGCCATGGTCGCGGCCTCGATCATCGATCCGGGCATCTACTTCGCCATGAACAGCCCGGCGGCGATCATCGGCACCGACGTCAACAATGCCGCCCAGGTCGTGTCCAGCTGGGGCTTCGTGATCAGTCCGGATGTATTGATTGCGACCGCGAAAGATATCGGCGAGAGCAGCATCCTGTCGCGCGCCGGCGGCGCCCCGACCCTGGCCGTGGGCATTGCCCAGATCCTGCACTCGGTATTACCCGGCGAAGGCATGATGGCGTTCTGGTACCACTTCGCGATCCTGTTCGAAGCATTGTTCATCCTCACCGCAGTCGATGCCGGCACCCGCGCGGGTCGCTTCATGCTGCAGGACCTGCTGGGAAATTTCGTGCCGGCACTGCGCCGCACCGAGTCATGGACCGCCAACTTCATCGCCACGGGCGGCTGCGTCGCACTGTGGGGCTATTTCCTTTACCAGGGCGTGACCGACCCGCTGGGCGGCATCAACATGCTGTGGCCGTTGTTCGGCATCGCCAACCAGATGCTGGCAGGCATCGCGCTGATGCTGTGCACGGTGGTGCTCTTCAAGATGAAGAAGGAGCGCTATGCGTGGGTGTCGATCGTACCCACCATCTGGTTGCTGATCTGCACCACCGCCGCCGGCTGGATCAAGATCTTCGACGACAATCCGGGCGTCGGCTTCATGGCCCAGGCCCACAAGTACCGCGACGCCATCGCGGCCGGCGAACTGCTGGCCCCGTCCAAGGACTTCGGCCAGATGCAGCAGGTGATGGTCAACAACTACATCAACGCCGGCCTGACCGCGCTGTTCCTGTTCGTGGTGTTCTCGGTGCTGGTGTATGCGGTGAAGGCGATCCTGGCCGCGCGCCAGGTTTCCACGCGCACTGACCGCGAAACGGCCTATGTGGCGTTGAAGCCGAATGAGATGAATCTCTGATGGGGACGGCACTCGTCCCCGCTGGCCAGTACCAGGCGCATCGCCGAGTGTGGCGACGCCTGGTACAGACCGCGCGGCTTTGCTGCGGTGTTCCGGACTACGACAACTACGTGCGGCACATACTGGAGAAACACCCGGACCGCGAAGTCATGGACTACAAGACCTTCTTCCGCGAGCGGCAGGAGGCCCGGTTCGGTGGCAAGGGCGGGTTCCGCTGCTGCTGATTGCAGGCGATGTCCGGAAGAGGAAAGGCGAAGTCCGTGGCTTCGCCTTTTTTCTTGAGAGCATGCCTTCAACGTAAAGGACAACCACTCCAGCCATCATGCTCGCGGCGGTCGCGCTTGCGCCGCCGTGGCATTGCGTTGGGCTCGTAGCGGATTTCCTCGCGCCGTTCGTTGTCGGCCGTGCGCCGCTCGACAGTCTGGCGCCTGTCGAGCCTTGGTAACGCATGGGGATTCTTGCCGGAATCGATCATGGTGGGCTCCTGCGGTTGTACTGGCTGCGGCGCCCCCCTTGCGCTGTCCGGGTACCACTCTACAACGCCGATTTCCGGCGGCACCGGCAACCTTACGATCGATGTATTCCCCGATTACGTGGACATCGGTAAGTCCGGTCGGGAAGAGGCTGAAACGACCGCTTCGGCATGGTCGACCGCCAGGCGAACGATCCCAGCTTCTTGCCTGCATCGAGCTTGGAACCGGCTATCTGATGGCAAAAATGCGGGTCCAGTTCACGTAATCGTGGCTGCGTGTCCGCCAAAGCGATGCTAGGATCGCCTCGTCGCATGAAGGATCGCATCGCGACGCAACTGTCACGCAGCAGCCGGAAAGGAACCCGAAATGCGAAAGCCTGCAATGCACAAGCACGCAATGTACAAGCACGTTCCCGCACTGGCGGCACTCGCGACATCCCTTTTGATGGTTTCATGCGCCACCGAACCGGTGGGTGCAAAGGAGCAAACCAGCATGTCTGCAGCAATCAGGGACCCCGCCATTCCCTTCCATGATCCCGCGATCACGCCCTTGGCCGAAGCGGTAGCCGATGGCGACGTGGCCAGAATCCGCGTGCTTGCTCCAACGACGGACCTGTCCGCACAGGGCGATGACGCCGTCACCCTGCTCGAATGGGCGATCTGGAACCAGAAGCCCGCCTCGCTGGCGGCATTGCTTGAAGCCGGCGCGGATCCCGCAGAGCCCGGCATGGACAGCGAAACCGTCGCGCACATGGCAGCCATGGTCGACGATGCGAAATACTTGCAGGTGTTGATCACGCACAAGGCGCCGGTCGACATCGCCAGTCAGGGGCTGGGTTGGACTCCTCTTTTCCGGGCGGTGGAGAGTCGCCGCGATACGCAGGTCGACGCGCTCATCGCCGCGGGTGCGGACATTCGCCGTACTGATTTGATGGGCGACTCGCTGCTGCACTTGGCCGCCAATATCCACGATGCCGATAGGGTGCTGCAACTGCTGCAGCTCGGGGTGGATCCCAACGTCGCCAATAATCGCGGCAACACGTTCCAGACGGCTTTGTTCTCGGGCTCTGATGCGCGGCTCAATGCCGCAGGACGCCAATCGCGGCAAAAGGTACGTGACTGGCTCATCGCCCACGGACTCAGCACGCAATAACAGGACCAGTAACGCACGGCCAGGCATATGCCGTGATCGCCGCCCGCCAGGGCCAGCTTACGCAAGGACGTGCGCATGAATGTTTCCACAGGGATGTCAAACCCCTCGTTTCCCCCAGCGTCCGGCACGAGTTTCGCCAGCGACGTCGCAGGCCAGCAACCCCACTCAGTGGACCGCGAACTGTCGACCCTGATCCAGGACGCCTACGCAGTCGCCGACGCCCGCCGCGGAACGCCGTCATTCGAGCCTTTACTGCCCGGTACCTGGGCACGACTGGATGACGACGCGGTCCGCGCCTCTGGACTCGACCCCAAGCTACTCCACAATGAAAAAAGCGGCCTCGATGCTTCCCTTTACCGAGACGCCAGCGGGGCGGTAGTGCTGGTCTATGCGGGAAGCGACGAACTCAGGGACTGGAAGCATAATCTTGGTCAGGGCTTGGGCTTGCGCGATGCGCAGTACGAACAGGCCATTCTGCTGGCAGGGAAAACAAGGGAAGCGTTCGGCGACAACGTGCTCCTGACAGGTCAGTCCCTCGGCGGCGGCTTGGCGGCTGCGGCGAGCATGGTCAATGAAATCCCGGCGGTCACCTTCAATGCCGCCGGCGTGCATGACAGGACCTTGCAACGCCATGGCCTGGATGCCGACGTGGTCAAACAGGAAGCGGAACAAGGTCTGATCCGCAACTACCACGTCAGAAACGAGATCCTGACCCACCTCCAGGAAGAAAGCATCCCGTTGAAGTGGGCGATGCCCGATGCCGCAGGGCACAAGATCGAACTACCTGATCCGGATCCTCTCACCTTCTTTGAACGCTTCGTGCCCGGCAAGATGCTCATGCATCGGGTCGACCTGCATTTCATCGAGTCGGT
>JBDTPP010000071.1:0-14323 GCA_039932615.1 Pseudoxanthomonas sp. | reverse complement strand
AACTGGTCGCGATGTTCTACACCTCCTGCCAGTACATCTGCCCGCTGATCGTGGACAGCGGCAAGGCGGTGGAAAGGGCGCTGGCTCCGGCCGAGCGCGAACGCCTCGGCATCCTGCTTGTCAGCATGGACCCGAAGCGCGACGACCCTGCGGCGCTGATGTCGATCGTCAACAAGCGCAAGCTGGACCGCGCGCGCTGGACCCTGGCCAGTCCCGCGCCCGGCGACGTCCGCGAAATCGCCGGCGTGCTCGGGGTCCGCTACCGCGCGCTGGCCGACGGTGAATTCAACCACACCAGCGCACTGGTCCTGCTGGACGCTGACGGCCGCATCCTGGCCCGCACTGAACAGATGGGCAGCAAGCCCGATCCCGAATTCGTCGCTGCCGTGCGCCTGGCGGCGGCCGCGCCCTGAAATCCGGGGCCTGACCCCGAGTCACGAATCCCAACCTCCGGAGTTTCGCGCATGAAAAACCTTCCCACCGTGGCCCTCGGACTGGCCCTGCTCGGCTTTGCCGCCCACGCCAGCGCCGCGCCCAACTGCACGCTCAAGTTGCAGGGTAACGACCAGATGCAGTTCGACTTGAAGACCGCGACCGTTTCCGCGTCCTGCACGACGATCGACATCCAGCTGGTCCACACTGGCAAATTGCCGATCACCGCGATGGGCCACAACGTGGTGATCAGTGCAACCGCGGACGTGAGCGCACTCAGCATGGCCGGAATGAAGGCCGGCGCGGCCGCCCACTACATGCCCCAGGGCGATGTCCGCGTGATCGCGGCCACGCCGATGATTGGCGGCGGCGGCAAGACCGCGGCCAAGTTCGCCGGCAGCAAACTCAAGGCCGGTGGGGACTACAGTTTCTTCTGCTCGTTCCCGGGGCATTCGGGAATCATGAAAGGCAAGCTGGTCGTCACCAAATAATTCACCAATGCGGCATCGGTCACCGCGCATTGGTGGCCGATCCGCGTTTTCATGAGTGTTTCGCGGCCATGCGCCCCAGCGTGACCACGGCGGCGGCAATACGCGCATCCAGCGGATGCCCGCAGTTGATCCGCAGGCAATGGCCGAAGCCACGGCTGGCCGAGAACATCGGCCCCGGCGCGATGCTGATGCCCTGTTTTGATGCCTCACGCTGCAGGCGCAGCGTATCCACCTCGTGGTCCAGTTCGACCCACAGGAAATACCCGCCTGCCGGACGGGTGACCCGCGTGCCTGGTGGAAATGCCTGTCCGATCGCGGCGATGTACTGCTCCTGCTGCGCCGCCAGGGTCTTGCGCAGGCGCCGCAGATGGCGATCGAAGCCGCCACGTTCCAGGTAATGGGCAATGCCGATCTGGGTCGGCACGTTGCTGTTCAACGTCGTGGTCAGCTTGAGCCGGGCGATCCTGCGCGCTTCGCGTCCCGCTGCGACCCAGCCGATCCGGTAACCCGGCGCCAGGCTCTTGGAAAACGACGAGCAATGCATCACCAGCCCGTCGCGGTCGAAGGCCTTGGCCGGAGGCACGCGCTTGTCGGCGTAATGCAGTTCGGCATAGACGTCGTCCTCGATCAGCGGGATGCCGTGTTGCGACAGCAGTGCCACCAGTGCGCGCTTGCGTTCCTCCGGCATGCTGCTGCCCAGCGGATTGTGGAAAGTCGGCATCAGCCAGCACGCGCGAGGCGCATGCCGTGCGATCGCCGCTTCCAGCGCATCCAGGTCGATGCCGTCGCGCGGATGGGTTTGCACCTCGATCGCGCGCAGCCCGTTGCGTTCCAGTGATTGCAGGGTGGCGTAGAAGCACGGGGATTCGACCAGCACCGCGTCGCCGGGCCGGGTCACCGCAGCCAGGCACAGGTTCAACGCCTCCAGCGCGCCATTGGTGATGACGATTTCATCCATGCCCACGTCGATGCCGTCGATCACGTAGCGCAATGCGATCTGCCGCCGCAACGCAGCGTTGCCGGGGGTCAGGTCATCGACCGTGCTCCAGGGATCCAGGTGCACTGCCGCCGAGGCCACCGCCCGGCCAATCCTGGCCAGCGGGAACAGCAGCGGACTGGGGAAGGCAGAACCCAAGGGCACCACGTCGTGGGCCATGGCCGACTGCAGCACTTCGAACACCAGCTCGCTTACATCGACATCGCGCGATTCGCCATCCGGGCGCGAGGCGGTTTCCGGTTCCGGCGGCAACGGCTGCACGTGGGCGGCGACGTAGTAGCCGGACCGGGGCCGCGACTGCACCAGGCCACGCGCCTCAAGCAGGTAATAGGCCTGGAACACGGTGGAAGGGCTGACCTGGCGCGCCGCCGCGGCCTGGCGGACCGAAGGCAGGCGCTGGCCCGGCTTGAGCAGGCCGGCCCGGATCGATCGGGCGATATCGCCGGCCAGTGACTGGTAACGCTTCATGCCTGAACTGATCCGGTTTTTTTAACCAATTCTGATTCTACTGGAACTGATACGGTCGGAGGATCATGGGCGGGTCCCAGACAGCCCGCGGAGGGCCTTGCCGTGAATCCCCTGGTGGAACTCAACCTGGCCATGATCCTGTTCGTGCCGTGGTTCTCGATCCTGGCCTTGCTTTTCTGGATGTTCCCCCGCCAGCCGCGCAGCATCGCGCGCAAGGCCTTCGACATCGTTTCCCTGCTCCTGGCCACCGCGCTGGCAACCTTCGGCATGCAATGGAGCGTGCACAACGCGGAACCCGGCTTTGGCCATATGTGGCAGCAGATCCTGGCCACCATGATGGCCTACGGCGGATTCCTGATGGTCATGACCGTTGCGGTGATGGTGCGCTGGGCCTGGCTCTCTCGCAGGGCCGCGCCTTCTTCGGGGCAGGAGGCATGAAAACCCTGTTCATCGTCGGCTTCCTCGGACTTATCGTGTACCAGCTCGGTGCCGGGCTCTATTACATGCTGGTGGACACCGGTGGCAGCAAGCGCACGGTCAACGCGCTGACCAAGCGCATCGGTCTGTCGGTGTTATTGATCGCGCTGGTCGCGGCGGGCATCGCCAGCGGGGTGATCGAGCCGCACGGCATCAGCCACTGAGTATTCGTCCCGCAACCGGCAAGCCCGGCGTGATCGGGCTATGCTCTCCGGTGGGATCGCTTTGATCCAGATCAAGTCATTCCGCGACCAGGTCCGGAAAATAGGCTGCAGCACAGCAAGGACACACGCATGAGCGAACAAGCAAACCGGTCCGTGGCCGGTGGAGACACCGGCGCGTCCGGCTTCTACAACGACAAGGTGGTGCGCCAGTTCACGATCGCCTCGATCGCCTGGGGAATCATCGGCATGGCCGTGGGCGCGTTGATCGCCGCGCAGTTGTACTGGCCGGCGTTGAATTTCGACACCGCGTGGCTGAGCTTCGGCCGCTTGCGTCCGATCCATACCAACGGCGTGATCTTCGCCTTCGGTGGCTCGGCCCTGTTCGCCACCAGCCTGTACGTGGTCCAGCGTACCTGCCATGTGCGACTGATCTCCGACAAGCTGGCTTCGTTCGTGTTCTGGGGCTGGCAACTGTGCCTGGTGGCGGCCGTGGTGACCCTGGCCGGCGGCATGACCCAGGCCAAGGAATACGCGGAAATGGAATGGCCGGTGGACCTGATGATCACCATCGTCTGGGTCGCCTACGCGGTGCTGTTCTTCGGCACCATCGCCAGGCGCAAGGTCAAGCACATCTACGTGGCCAACTGGTTCTTCGCCGCCTACATCATCGCCATCGCGCTGTTGCACATCGTCAACAACCTGGCGGTGCCGGTCAGCCTGACCAAGTCGTATTCGGTCTACACCGGCGCGGTCGATGCAATGGCGCAGTGGTGGTACGGCCACAACGCAGTCGGCTTCATGCTGACCACCAGCTACCTGGGCATGATGTATTACTTCGTGCCCAAGCAGGCAGGGCGCCCGATCTATTCCTATCGCCTGTCGATCGTGCACTTCTGGGCACTGATCTCGGTGTACATGTGGGCCGGTCCGCACCACCTGCATTACACCGCCCTGCCCGACTGGGTGCAGTCGGTCGGCATGGTCTTCTCGATCGTGTTGCTGGCGCCTTCCTGGGGCGGCGCGATCAACGGCATCATGACCTTGTCCGGGGTCTGGCATAAGTTGCGCACCGACCCGATCCTCAAATTCCTGATCGTCGCGTTGAGCTTCTACATGATCGCGACCTTCGAAGGGCCGCTGCTGTCGATCAAGACGGTAAATTCACTGAGCCACTACACCGACTGGACCATCGGCCACGTGCATGCCGGCGCCTTGGGCTGGGTGGCAATGATCACCATCGGCTCGCTGTACTCGATGTATCCGCGCACCCTGGGCCTGAAGGGCATGTATTCGACGAAGCTCATCGACGTGCATTTCTGGATGCACACCATCGGCGTGGTCTTCTACATCTGCGCGATGTGGATCGCCGGCATCACCCAGGGCCTGATGTGGCGTGCGACCAATGCCGACGGCACCCTGACCTATTCATTCGTCGAGTCGCTCAACGCCACGTATCCCTATTACCTGGGCCGCCTGGCCGGCGGACTGCTGGTCCTGGCCGGCATGGTGGTGATGGCGTGGAACTTCTGGCGCACTGCGCAACTGGGCCGTGAGGCCGCACCGCAGCCGGTACTGGTGCCCGATGCCGCCGAAGCCCGGGCCTGAGGACGAAACATGAGTCTTGGACACGAAAAGATCGAGAAGAACGTCGGCCTGTTGATCGTGCTGATCGCGGTGGCATTGTCACTGGGCGGGCTGGCCGAGATCGTGCCGCTGATGTACCAGGCCGAGGCGATCACGCCGCTGCCCGGGGTCAAGCCCTATCCGGCGCTGCAACTGGCCGGTCGCGACGTGTATGTGCGCGAAGGCTGCGGCAACTGCCACACACAGATGATCCGCACCCTGCGTTTCGAGACCGAACGCTACGGCCACTATTCGCTGGCCGGCGAATCGGTGTATGACCGGCCGTTCCTGTGGGGCTCCAAGCGCACCGGGCCGGACCTGGCGCGGATCGGCGGCCGTTATTCCGACGATTGGCACCGCGTGCACCTGACCGATCCACGCGCGGTGGTCCCGGAATCAAACATGCCTTCTTTCCCGTGGCTGGCCAAACAATCCATCGACGGTGCCGACCTGAGTCACAAGATGCGCACGCTGCAACGCATGGGCGACCCGTACACCGATGCGCAGATTGCGCAGGCCGCCAAGGACGTCTCGGACAGTTCCGAACTCGATGCCGTCATTGCCTATCTGCAAGGCCTCGGCACGCATGCGCCGAAGGGAGGTTGAGACATGCTTTCCGGAATCATCACCATCGTTTTGCTGCTGCTGTTCGTGGGCGGTTGGGTCTGGGCCTGGCGGCCGGCGCGCAAGGCCGGCTTCGATGCCGCCGCTCGCCTGCCACTGGATGACGAAGAACAGGCGCAAGGCAACGGAGGCCCACGATGATCGCAACCGGATGGTCGTGGTACGTCATCGCGCTGGCGGCATTGAATATCTTCGGGCTGGTATGGCTGCTCTGGTACACGGCCAAGCGCCGCCCGGGCGACCCCAAGCCGGAGGAAACCAGCCACTACTGGGACGGCGACATCACCGAGTACAACAAGCCGATGCCGCGCTGGTGGATCCAGGGTTTCTACCTGACGATTGTCTTCGCCATCGGCTACGTGCTCTGGTATGGCGGCCTGGGCAAGTACGCGGGCATCAGCGGCTGGAGTTCGCAGCGCGAACACGCACTGGACAAGGCGGCCTCGGACGCCAGACTGGCCGAGACCTTCCGACCCTATGATGGCCAGCCGATCGACCGCCTTGCTCGCGACCCGCAGGCATTGCAACTGGGGCGTTCGATCTTCGCCAACACCTGCGCGACCTGCCACGGCTCGTCGGCGCAGGGCGCGATCGGCTATCCCAACCTTTCCGATGACATCTGGCACTGGGGCGGCGAACCCGACCGCATCCTGCAGACCGTGCTCGATGGCCGCGAAGGCGTGATGCCCGAATGGGGTCCGGTGCTGACCAGCATGGGCGGCGACAACGCAATCGACTACACCGTGGCCTATGTGCGCGTACTCGGCACACCCGGCCAGTCGGTGCAGAACGACTACATGGCCTCCCAGGGCAAGAAACTCTATGACGGCGTCTGCGTGGCTTGCCATGGCGTCGAGGGCAAGGGCAACCAGGAACTGGGCGCGCCTGACCTGACCGACAAATACTGGCTCTACGGCAGCAGCAAGGAAAGCCTGCGCCAGAGCATCGCCAAGGGGCGCCACGGGGTGATGCCCGCGCACCGCGAAATGCTGGGCGAAACCCGCGCGCGCCTGGTCGCGGCCTATGTCTGGTCGCTGTCGAACAAGCCGGCTGAGCCGGCGGCGGCGGCCAAGCAATGAGCGAGCTCGCACCGACCCCACCAGACTATCCGCTGCGCCCGCTGGTGCAGCGGGTCGGGGCGGTCCTGTGGCCGAGTTTCTTCGCGGCCGGGGTTGCAACCATGGTGTTCTTCGCGCTGGTCGATCCGCTGGAACTGCGCGATATGACCTTCCCCGACATCGAGATCAGTAGAGGCATGGGCTATACGCTGGGCTTCTTCATGTTCTGGCTGGCGACTGCATCGTCCAGCCTGTTCACCTGGCTGCTGCTGCGTCCGGCCAGCCGTTTCAACAAGACGCTGCCTCCGGAATAAGCGAACGCGGTGAACAAGAAAATCGACATCGACCTGCTGGACGACGGCAGCGGCTCGCACTACGTCAAGGAACGCAAGGTCTATCCACGCGACATCTCCGGTCGCCTCGACCGCCTGCGCAAGCTCGCCGTGGCCTGGCTGCTGGGCATGTACTACGGCTTCCCGTGGTTGAACTGGGACGGTCGCCAGGCGGTGCTGTTCAACCTGCCGGCGCGCAAGTTCCATGTGTTCGGGCTGACCTTCTGGCCGCAGGATTTCACCTTCCTGGCAATGCTGCTCGTGATCCTGGCGCTGTTGCTGTTCTTCATCACCGCACTGGCCGGGCGCCTGTGGTGCGGCTATGCCTGCCCGCAGACGGTATGGACCGAGGTGTTCCTGTGGATGGAACGCTGGACCGAAGGCGACCGCAACAAGCGCATGAAGCTGGACGCGGGCCCATGGAACCGCGAGAAGTTGCTGCGCAAGGGCAGCAAGCACTTCCTGTGGCTGGTGTTCGCGTTGTGGACCGGCTTCACCTTCGTGGGTTTCTTCACCCCCATCGTCGATCTGGGCACACGCATCTGGCCCTTCGCCTGGAACGGCTGGGAAACGTTCTGGGTGTTCTTCTACGCGTTGGCCACCTGGGGCAATGCCGGCTTCCTGCGCGAGCAGGTGTGCAAGTACATGTGCCCGTACGCACGCTTCCAGAGCGCGATGTTCGACCGCAACACCCTGATCATTGCCTACGACCCGATGCGCGGCGAACCGCGCGGTCCGCGCAAGCGCGGCCTCGGCGACGTGGCCGCGCGTGGTCGCGCACTACTCGACAAGTTCACCGCCTACGACTACGTGTTCCGCGCCGCACGCCATCCCAGCGCAGCGGACGCGCGTGCGCAGGCCCGCAGCACCATCACTTTCGACGCCAGCAGCATCGCGGTCGAACCGCTGCCCAAGTTCCCCGCCGAGCAACTGGGCGACTGCATCGACTGCACCATGTGCGTGCAGGTCTGCCCGGTCGGCATCGACATCCGCAACGGCCTGCAATACGAATGCATCGCCTGCGGACTGTGCATCGACGCCTGCGACGACGTCATGGACCTGATGGGCTTCCAGCGCGGCCTGATCCGTTACTCCACACAGAATGCGATCGACGGCAAGTCCTCGCGGATATTCCGCCCCAGGATCCTGGTGTACGGTGCCCTGTTGCTGGTCCTGGTCGCGGCCTGGATATGGGGCATCAGCGCGCGCAGCCCGTTGATCGCCGAGGTCCTGCGTGACCGCAATGCGCTGTACCGGGTCGGTGACGACGGCATCGACAACGGCTATACGCTGAAGCTGGTAAACAAGACCGACCAGTCCCAGGAATACCGGATCACCCTGCAAACCGACGTTGCCGGGATGACCCTCGCCAAAGGCTCGCCGGCCACGGTGAAGGCCGACGCCGAACAGGTCGTGTCGCTACCGCTGGATGTGAGTGCGCCCGAGGAAGTCAGTGGGCGCCACCAGATCCGCTTCGTCATCGAGTCGGTCGACGGCAGGACCCGCAAGACCGTCGACAGCAGTTTTTTCGGACCCCTGTGATGAATCCACGCAAGACCCTGGCAACAGAACCCAAGTCCTCTCCCTGGAAGCAGCCGATCATGTGGCTGGTGGTGGGCTTGCCCGCGGTGGTGGTGATCGCCGGAATCGTGATGATCGTGGTCGCCGGCGGCAGCGACGCCATCGACACCAGTCCCGACCAGGTCCAGCGCATGGCGCAGATCCAGACCATCGACCTGGGCCCCGACCAGTTCGCCGCTGGCGAAAAGCTCAGTGCAATCGTGCGTGTGGATCCGGAACAGAAACTGGTGGAAGTGCTGCCGGTAAACGGCACCTTCGATCATTCCGCACCGCTACAACTGGACCTGCTGCACCCGACCGACCAGGCCCAGGATCGCCACCTGTTGCTGCAGCCCACCGAGCTGGGCTGGCGCATCGGTGGCGGCATTGACGGCCACCACGACTGGAACGTGCGCCTGGGCCCGGTGGACGCGCACTGGCGATTGCAGGGCCGCCTGCCCAAGGACCAGCTGGCGACCAACCTGCGCCCGCGCCTGCAGGCGCAATAGGCATGCAGCGGCAGCGGCAATGTCGGTTGCGCTGAACCCCGGCGTGTCCACAGGCGACAACGCAGCCTCGACCGCTGACCACGCCTGCCACCATTGCGGCGAATCCCTGCCGGCGCGGCCCGCGCGATGGGTGCTTGACGGGGTACCCCATCTGTTCTGTTGCGACGGTTGCGCCTCCGCCGCGCAATGGATCGGCGAAGCCGACCTCGGCGATTACTATCGCCTGCGCAGCGAACACGCCAGCCGGGTCGGTACCGAGCCGCTTGACCTCAGTGTCTGGGACCGCGACGAAGTGCTGGCCGAACACGCACATGACATCGAGGGTGGCCGCGAAATCACCCTGCTCACCGACGGCATGCATTGCGCGGCCTGCGCGTGGCTGATCGACCGCGCCCTTGCACGCGAACCCGGCGTGATCGAAGCCGGCGCCAATGCAGTCACCGGGCGTATCCGCCTGGCCTGGGACCCACACGTGACCCCATTGTCGCAACCGCTGCAGCGGCTGGTCGCGCTGGGCTATCGACCCTACCTGGCCGGTGGCGAGGCACGCGAACAGGCGCGCCGCCGCGAACGCAACCGCGACCTGATCCGGCTCGGCATCGCCGGGCTGGGTTCAATGCAGGCGATGATGTTCGCCGAAGCGCTGTACCTGGACTTCGGCAACAGCATGACCTTGCCGACCCGCGATTTCTTCCGCTGGATCACCTTCCTGGTCTCGACCCCCGTGGTGTTCTACGCCGGCGGGCCATTCCTGGCCGGGGCCTGGCGCGAACTGCGCCAGCGCCAGCCCGGGATGGATACGCTGATCGCCGGCTCCACCCTGCTGGCCTACTTTGCCAGCGTGTTCGAGACCCTGCGCGGCGGCGCCCACGTCTGGTACGACGCGGCGGTGATGTTCGTGTTCCTGCTGTTGTGCGCGCGCATGCTGGAACGTCGCGCGCGCAACATCGCCAGCGCCCAGGTCGATGCGCTGGCCCGCGCGCGGCCCGCGTTCGCGACTCGCCAGCGCAGCGACGGCAGCCGCGAGACCGTGCCGATCAGCGCCCTCGTTCACGACGACATCGCCTGCGTCGCGGTCGGCGACGTGGTCCCCGCCGATGGCGTACTGCTGGAACCGGCGCGCTTCGAGGAAGCGCTGCTGACCGGCGAATCGCAGCCGGTGGACCGGGTGGCAGGCGACCGGGTCTACGCCGGCACCGTGTGCCGCGAACAGCCGGCGCGGCTGCGGGTTACCGAGACCGGCAGCGCCACGCGCCTGTCGCAACTGGCGCGGCTGGTCGAACGGGCGCAGGCGCAGCGTCCGGCCCTGGCCCGTGGTGCCGAGCGCATCGCCCGCCACTTCGTTGTCGCCCTGCTGCTGGCGGCGCTGGTCGTGTACCTGGGCTGGCGCGCGTACGATCCCTCGCGCGCCTTTGAAGTCACCCTGGCCCTGCTGGTGATCAGCTGCCCATGCGCATTGTCGCTGGCGGTGCCGGCGGCGCTGGCCGCCGCACAGGGCGCGTTGGCCAGGCTGGGTGTATTGCCGTTGCGCGACAACGCACTGGAAACCCTGGCCCGGGCCACCGACATCGTTTTCGACAAGACCGGCACGCTCAGCGACGGGCGGCCGCAGCTGGCCAGGGTCGAGGTGTTCCCGGGAATGGACAAAGACCTTGCCTTGCGCATCGCCGCCGCCCTGGAACGCGACAGCGGCCATCCGATTGCCAGCGCCTTCGTGGGCCGTTCCGCGCATGCCACCCAGGCGCAGGAAGTACGCGCGGTGCCGGGTCACGGCATTGAAGGCGTGGTCGATGGCCAGCACTGGCGCCTGGGCAGGGCTGCCTTCGCGGCTGCCGCCAATGCAGACGATGGCCGCATATGGCTCGGCGACGGCGATCGCGCCGTCGCCTGTTTCATCCTGCAGGAATCCGAACGCGTCGATGCCCGCACCGCGGTCGAAGCGCTGCGTGCGCAAGGGTTGGCCGTGCATCTGTCGAGCGGTGACGCCGAGGCGGCGGTACGCGATTTCGCCCGGCAGGTCGGCATCGACGCGGCCCACTCACGGCAGTCCCCCGAGGACAAACTCGCCTTCGTCCATGGCTTGCAGCGCCAGGGCCGGGTCGTGGCGATGGTTGGCGACGGACTCAACGACGCCCCGGTGCTGGCCGGCGCCGATGTCTCGCTGGCGGTGGCAGAAGGCGCCGCGCTGGCCCAGCGTGCCGCCGACCTGGTCCTGACCGGGCACTCGCTGCAACGGGTGCCACAGGCAATCGACGTGGCCCGGCGCACGCGCCGGGTGATCCGGCAGAACCTGGGCTGGGCGCTGGGTTACAACCTGCTGGCCTTGCCCCTGGCCGCAGCCGGTTGGGTGACACCGTGGCTGGCCGCGCTGGGCATGGCCCTGTCCTCGCTCGCGGTGACCGTCAATGCCCTGCGCCTGACCCGCGTGCCGGCAAACGCGAGGCCGCTGCGATGATCCGGTTGCCATGAATATCCTGCTGTTCCTGATTCCGCTCAGCCTGCTGCTGCTGGTCGCCGCCGCCTGGGCCTTTGTCTGGGCGGTCAAGCGCGGCCAGTTCGAAGACCTGGACACGCCGGCAATCGACATCCTGCGCGACGACCCGCATGAGCGGCCGCGCACCCCCGCCAGCATCGAAGAGGGTGCGCAAGCCGGTGACGGCGAAGCGCGCGACGACCATGCCGATTGACTGGCTGACCCTGGGCGCGGCCGCGCTGACCGGATTGATGGGCGGGGTCCATTGCGCAGCCATGTGCGGCGGCATCGCCACCGGCTTCTCGGCGATGTCCAGCCGCAGCGGCTGGATCGCCGCGCTGGAGCCCAACCTGGGCCGCGTGCTGGGCTACATCCTGGCGGGAGTCATCGTCGGTGGCTTCGGCCACGGCATCCTTGACCTGGCCCGGCTCGACTGGCTGCACACAGGCTTGCGCGCGGCGGTGGGCCTGGTGCTGATCATCGCCGCGCTGCGCCTGCTCGACCGGCGCGGCCGGCTCGGCTTCCTGTCCCGCCCCGGCGCCGGACTGTGGCAGAAACTGCAGCCGCTGCAGCGCCGCTTGCTGCCCGCCGACAGCCGCGGCAAGCGCATCGCCCTGGGCATGTTGTGGGGCTGGATGCCGTGCGGACTCAGCACGACCATGCTGGCAGCGGCCTGGCTGCAGGCCGATGCGGTCAATGGCGGTTTGACGATGGCCGCGTTTGGCCTGGCCACGCTGCCGGTAATGTTGCCGCTGACCTGGTCGGGTGCACGCCTGGGGCGCTGGCTGCAACGCCCTGTCTGGCGTGGCACGGCAGCGGGGATGATCCTGCTGGCAGGCCTGCTGACCCTGGCGGCGCCGTGGCTGGTCCGCGTGCCCGGCGCGCACGCGCTGCTCAGCGCGCTCGGCTGCGCCAGCCTGACTTACTGAGCATGCCGTCTTGCGCCGGCTCAGCCGCCGTTCTGGCGCAGGGGCATGGCCGCGGGTTGTTCAACATGGGCCATGCGGTTCAGATGCGGTCGGTCGCTGATGCCGATCAGCCTTCCGTGCACTGAAATGACCCCGTCCTCCTGCAAACGGGTGAAGCCCCGACTTACCGTTTCCAGCGCCAGTCCCAGGTAATTGGCGATGTCCTCGCGGCTCATCGGCAGCTTGAACTGCAATGCCGACTGTCCAATCAGCTGGTAGCGCTCGCTCAACCCGTGCAGGAACAGCGCGATGCGCTCATTGGCCTGGCGCTTCACCAGCATGTTGAGATGGTCCTGGTCGCGGCCCATGCCCTGGCCGATGACCCGCAACAGCTGCTGCTGCAGGCGCGGAAGCTGCGCAGCCACCGAGGTCAGCTGGGTGAGCGGGACTTCGCATACGTTGGCGTTGGTCAGGGCAATTGCTTCGCAACGATGGACGCCGTGGCCCAACGCATCCAGCCCGATCAGCTCGCCCGGGAGGTGGAAACCGACGATCTGCTCCTCCCCCTGTTCGCTGAGGCTGACCGTCTTGAAGGCGCCATCGCGGGCTATATACAGCGAGACCAGGGGATCGCCGACGCGGAAAAGGCGCTCGTTACGCTGGGTCGGTCGGCGCAGTTTCACGATCTCGTCGAGGCGCCGCAATTCTTCCGCGTCGATGCCGGCAGGCAGGCACAGCTGCTGCAGCGAGCAATGCGCGCAACTCTTGTGCAATCGCGCAAGATCCAGGGGAATGGGGTCGCTCATTACCGGCCATGGTGTCATGAAGCGCACTTGGACGGGACCCGAGGCACGACAACGAGGCGCAGACCCGACCACGGCGGCGCTGCTCCGTCGGTGCGTCGATTCGCGCGGCAAGTACCCGCTGTGGCACGCCACAAGCCATCCGGTCATACTCGGCGGGCTCCAGGGATTGCTGAACAACATCGCGACACGGGCTGCCGGCACATTCAATCGTCCCGGGCAGTCGCCAAGTCCGCTGCCTAGTTCGAGTGACTTGCCCGGTTGTTGCGTCGACGTTGCTCAAGCGGTTCGCTGGATTGCATCCATCAACCTTGGGAGGGGTCATGCTGGCATTACACGGTTTGACGTTGGCGCTGGTCTGCGCCGCGATTGCGATTCTCTACGGCATCATTTCCGCACGCTGGATCCTGAAACAACCTGCCGGCAACGCCCGCATGCAGGAGATCGCCGCGGCGATCCAGGAAGGCGCCAGCGCTTACCTCAACCGGCAATACACCACCATCGCCATCGCCGGCGCGGTGCTGTTCGTGCTGGTCGGATTCTTCCTCGGCTGGCCCGCGGCGATCGGTTTCCTGATCGGTGCTGTGCTGTCAGGCGGCGCCGGTTACATCGGCATGAACGTGTCGGTGCGCGCTAACGTGCGCACCGCCGAAGCAGCGCGCAAAGGCATCAGCGCGGCCATGGACGTCGCCTTCCGCGGCGGCGCCATCACCGGCATGCTGGTCGTGGGCCTGGGCCTGCTGGGCGTGGCCGGTTATTACCTGGTGCTGGGCAGGATGGGCATCACTGGCGAAAAAGCGCTGCACGCGCTGGTCGGCCTGGCCTTCGGCTCCTCGCTGATCTCGATCTTCGCCCGACTCGGCGGCGGCATCTTCACCAAGGGCGCCGACGTCGGCGCCGACCTGGTCGGCAAGGTCGAAGCCGGCATTCCCGAGGATGACCCGCGCAACCCGGCGGTGATCGCCGACAACGTCGGCGACAACGTCGGCGACTGCGCCGGCATGGCCGCCGACCTGTTCGAGACCTATGCGGTCACGGTGATCGCGACCATGCTGCTGGCCGGCCTGACCTTCGCCGACAATCCGAAGGCGGTGCTGTATCCGCTGGTCCTGGGCGGGGTTTCGATCATTGCTTCGATCATCGCTACCTTCTTCGTCAAGGTGAAGGAAGGCGGTTCGATCATGGGCGCGCTGTACAAGGGCGTGATCGTATCGGCAGTGCTGTCGGCGGTCGCCTTCTGGTTCGTCACCGCCAACATGTTCCCCGCTGGGCTGGCCCCGGCGGACGGCAGCGTTTCGCTGACGGCGACCAATCTGTTCCTGTGCGGTTTGATCGGACTGGTGCTGACTGGCGTGATCGTGTGGATCACCGAGTACTACACCGGCACCCAGTTCAAGCCGGTGC
>JBDTPP010000070.1:0-14329 GCA_039932615.1 Pseudoxanthomonas sp. | reverse complement strand
GCCGACGATCTGGCCGTCGACGCTGACAGAGGCCTGGGTGACACGCTGGATGAGACAGAGCATGGGGCGGGGAGTGAGGAGTGAGGAGTGAGGAGTGAGGAACTAGGAACTAGGAACTAGGAACTAGGAACTAGGAACAGGCCAGAGCCTAACCGCTTTCGCTCACTCCTCACTCCTCCCCACTCACTCGTTAGCTTCTCCCCACTCAGTCCTCGATTCCTCTCCACTCACTCCTCACTCCTCTCCACTCACTCCTGACCTGCCCGCTACACTCCCGGGCGATGAAACCCGACTTCCCCGCCGCCGTCCTGTACCGCGCCACCGCGCTGGTCACTTCCCTGCCGTGGCCCTGGCTACGCCGGATCGGCGACCTGCTGGCCTGGGTCTGGCGCAGGCTGGACGCGCGCGAAAGCAGGGTGGCGCGCCGCAACCTGGAGCTGGCCTATCCGGAACTGCTGCCTTCCCAGCGCGAAGAGCTGCACCGGCGGATCCTGCGGACCACCGCGCGCCAGGCGCTGGAAACCCTGCGCTTCTGGACCCACCCACCCGCCGGCAACCTGGCCCGCCTGCGCGAGCGCCACGGCCAGGAGCTGTACGACGCGGCGCTGGCCTCCGGCCAGGGGGTGATCGTGGCCGCGCCGCATTTCGGCAACTGGGAACTGCTCAACCAGTGGCTGTCCTCGCGCGGGCCCATTGCAATCGTCTATGCCCCACCCGAATCGCCGGTGGGCGACGCCTTCCTGCAGCGCGTGCGCAGCGCCGACAACATCCAGCAGGTGCGGGCGGAAGGGCCGGCGGTGCGGCAATTGTGGAAAGTGTTGAAAGGCGGCGGCGCGGTCGGGATCCTGCCGGACCAGCAACCCAAGCAGGGCGACGGCGAATTCGCGCCGTTTTTCGGTGTCCAGGCCCTGACCATGACCCTGGTTTCGCGACTGGCCGAGCGCACCGGGGCCACGGTGTTGCTGGCCTGGTGCGAACGCATCGGTCCGGACCTGGATTTCGCCCTGCACGTGGAACCCGCACCGGCGCAGGTGGCCGATCCGGATCCGCGGGTGGCGGTTGCCGCACTCAATGCCGCGGTCGAGCGGGTCGCACGCCGCGATCCGGCCCAGTACCAGTGGACCTACAAACGTTTCACCCTGCGTCCCGGCAATAGCGGTGAGCCCAACCCGTACAAGGATCGACCCGGCACATGAGCGAGATTCCGCAATCCCCAGCCCCGCCCGAGCCAACACTGGCCTCGCAGATCACCTCCGACTGGCAGCACCTGCCCCGGCGTGGCGCAAGGCTGGCGGCACTGGAGAACGCCGTCGCCGTGTTCATTCCCTGCGCAATCGGGTCAGCCGTGCTGGCCTGGCGCACTGGATTCATTTCACCGTGGCTGCTGGCGCCGCTGGCCGGCCTGGCTGGCGCGGCCTTCGGCGCGTGGTTCGCGCTCAAGCGCCATCGGCGCACCTTGTGGAAGCTGGACCAGGACGGCTTCGCCCTGCAGCGCGGGCGCTGGTGGCACTCCGAAAGCCGGGTGCCGGTCTCGCGGGTGCAGCACCTGGACCTGAAGCGCGGACCGCTGCAGCGTGTTTTGCGCCTGGCCACGCTGGTCATCCACACCGCCGGCACGCGCATGGCCGCGGTGTCGGTTTCCGGACTGGACAGTGACGATGCCGAGCGACTGCGCGACCGCCTTGGGCGCCAGTTGGACCCGGACGACGACGCCCTGTGAGAGTGGATACGACAACCGGGGAGACCAGCGAGCGCCGACTGCATCCGTGGTCGTGGCTGTTCGTGCTGGTCCAGCAGCTGAAGCAGTTCATCGTGCCGCTGGCGGCGTTGCTGGTCTTTGGCAGCCGCGGAGCCGGCGGCGGTTTCTGGGGCAGCATCGGGCCGCTGATCGCGGTCGGCGTGCTGGTCGCCGTGTCATTGCTGCAGTACTTCACCTACCGCTATCGCATCGGTCGCGACGGGCTGAGCATCCGCGACGGCTGGCTGCACCGCAACCTGCGCGAGATTCCGTACTCGCGCATCCACAACGTGGTCCTGCACCAGTCGCTGCTGCACCGTCTGTTCGGGGTGGCCGAAGTCAGGCTGGAATCGGCCGGCGGACAGAAGCCCGAAGCGCAGATGCGGGTGCTGCGCCTGGACCAGGCCCTGGCCCTGGAGAGCCTGGTCAAGCATCGCGGGCAGATGCCGGATGCGGTGGCGCAGGCCGGCACCGACGACACCTTGCTGTCGCTTTCCACGGCAGAAGTCGTGCGCCTGGGCCTGGTTTCCAATCGCGGCATGATCGTGATGGCGGCGGCGTTCGGTGGCGCCTGGCAATTGTTCCCGGATCGGGTCGTCGCCAATTTGTTCGAACACTACGGACGCCAGTTGTCTGGTTACGCCAGCCATTTCCAGTTGGGCTGGATCACCACTGTGCTCGCCGTACTGTGCATGGTCGTGCTGGCGCTGCTGCTGTTGCGCGTGCTCTCGGTCCTGCTGGCCCTGGTCCAGTACTACGGCTTCCGCCTCAGCGAGGAACAGCGACGGCTGACCGTGCAGCGCGGCCTGCTGGCGAAACTGCGTACCAGCGTCGCCCGTCGCCGGATCCAGGCGTGGACCCTGCACGAAGGCTTGCTGCATCGCCTGCTGAAGCGCCGCAGCCTGCACATCGACACGGCAGTGGCCGAAAAGCACGACCAGACCGGCGCAGGCGCGTTGAAGGAACTGGCGCCTATTGCCACCGCCGAAGCCTGCGACGGCCTGATCCAGCGCCTGCTACCGCAGGCGCACTGGCCGCGGGTGCAATGGACCGCGTTGCCCGCGAATGCCTGGTGGCGACTGTTCCTGCCCGGCGCGATCGTGGTGGTGGTACTTGCCGGGGCTCTGCTGCTGAACTCCGACAAGGCATGGGGCCTGTTGCCGTTGCTGTGGCTGCCCTGGGGCGCATATGCGTCGCGCCAGAATGTGCAACGCAGCGGCTACGCCGTGGATGATCGCCTGGTGGCGATACGCGGAGGCTGGTGGTCGCGCTACTGGCGCTTTGCCGAAATCGACAAGCTGCAGGCCCTGCGCCTGACCCGCTCACCGCTGGACCGTCTTTGCGGCACCGCTTCGCTGTGGCTGGATACGGCCGGCGCCAATGCCCTGGCACCCCCGTTGCGGATCCGCTTCCTGCCCGAGGCCGAAGCTCTCGCGCTCTACACGCAGTTCGGCCACGCACTGGCGCAGCGGAGGTTGCGCTGGTGATTGCCGGCCTGCAATCAGCCGGCTGAAGGGAAACGACGCAAGGCGCGCGCGTGCCGACGATCTCCCGGCAACCTTGCACTTGAGGGGACGCGACGATATTTCCAACGGTGCTGGATATTGCAGCGGCAGGCCGAGCAACCGGGGGCGTTTCGCGTGCCTGCGCATCGGTCATGCATCAGGCTGACTTGCTCATCAATGCCCGGCAGGGGGATCCCGCTGTCCACAACGCCGCATTGCAACCGGGCATACGAACGATGCCAACAGAAGCGTGCTAGGCGCGCGGACCCCAATAGCGCAGTTCGCGGCGTATCTGCAGCGCGCGCACGCGCGCCGACCAGGGCTTGGGGCGCAGCACGCCCATTTCCCCGTCGATGAAGTCCTCGGTCGCCGCGATCACCCGCTCCGACGAACGCCCGTCGCGATAGGGATGGATCGCATCGGCGTAGGCATGGATCGCCGCCGACAGGGCTGTGTCTTGGGAAAACGCGCGTTCCAGCATTGACGTGAGTTGCGCAGGGTCGTCGAAGTCCAGCATGTGCGGTTTCGGCGCGCGGTTGCGGAAGGTCAGCACCGGTTTGTGCTGGACCACGAACTCGGACACGATCGAGGAGGTATCCGACAGCAGCACGTCGGCCGCGCGCTGGGCCGGCATCAACTGCTCCGGTTCCACGAAGGCGGCGTTGGCGCCAGCCAGCGCGCGATAGCGCGCGAACAGTTCCGGTGCGCATTTTGGATGCAGGGTCAGCAACCAATATCGGTCCCCTCGCGCGATTTCCGCGGCGATAGGGTCGTACAGGATCGGTGCCGCGCTGAGCCGTTCGGTGAAGGTCGAACCAAACAGGACCACGGGACGCGCGCCGGCGGGCAGACGCAACGCGTCGCTGTCGCTGCTGTCGCTGCTGAACAGCGGATCGAGCTTGGGCCAGCCGGTTTCGGCCACGGCGAAATGTCCTTCGCGCGCGGCGATGGCGCGAAACGGCGCAGTGGTCGCCGGGCCCTGGGTGCAGTACAGGTCGAACAGGCCGCGTACACGGAAGTGACCGCGCCCGTCTTCGCGTTTTTCCACGTTGAAACCGTGGAACAACTGCACCTTGGCCCCACTGACGAAGGGCGGCACCCAGTTGGCGGCGCTGAATACCGCGCGCGGACGCAAGGCCACGGCCTCGTGCAGGCCGACACTGCGAACCGGCGATTCCAGCGCCATGCCCGCGGCCGCACCTTCGAACCACGCCGACACTGATTGTCCCGAGGCGTGCAATGCCCGCGCCAGAGGCTGCAGAATAGGCAGCGCATAACGCTCGGTCGCAAACAGCAGGTATTCGGCCATCGACATCTCCCTTGCTACCGCGTCCGGTCAGCGGCCACGTATTTCGGCCTGCATTATCACGTTCAATGAAGCCGACCGCATCGGCGACTGCCTGGCTTCACTGGATTTCTGCGACGAAGCCATCGTGGTCGATTCCGGTTCCAGCGATGCCACGGTTACGATCGCCGAAGCCGCAGGCGCGCGCGTGCTGGTTCGCCCATTCGACGGCTATCGCAGTCAGAAGGATTTCGCCGTTGCCCAGGCCGCGCATGACTGGGTGCTGTGCCTGGATGCGGACGAACGGGTGGATCCGCGCCTGCGCGCCTCCCTCCTGCAGGCGCGTGATAGCGGTTTCGCCGGTGCCAGCGGCTACCGGTTCGCGCGCCTGTCGGATTATTTCGGTCGCTTCCTGCGCCACGGCAACGCCTATCCCGACCGCGTGCTGCGTCTGTTCGACCGCCGTCGCGGCGGCTGGCGCGGCAAGCGCGAGATCCATGAGGCAGCCAGCGTCGACGGGCGGGTCGCGACCCTGGACGGCGATCTGATCCATTACCCGTACCGCTCGCTGGAACAACAGCTGGCCAAAACCCAGGGCTATGCGCGGATGATGGCCGAACACGAATTCGCACGCGGCAAGCGCGGATCGCTGCTCAAGATGGTGCTGTCGCCGGCGTGGCGCTTCTGGCGCGGTTATGTGTTCCGCCTGGGCTTCCTCGATGGCTGGCGCGGGCTGGTCTACGCCTATGTGCGCGCCAATTACGTACGCCAGAAGGCGATCATGCTGTGGCTGTTGTGGAAACGGCAGCCATTGGCCACGCCTCCGCGCGACTAAGCCAAGCCGCGAGCGTCATTCCAATTCGTCTTCATAGGCGGGCACTGCGAACCGCATGGAGTGCGGGTGCCGCACCCAGCCCTGGTCGTTACGACGATTCCGGCTTCAGCTGGCCTTGCGCAGGCGCGCGTAGAAAAACCCGTCCATACCGCCTTCGCCGGGCAGCCGCTGCCGACCCTGGCCGGCGGCATGGCCGTAGCCTGTGCCGAGCGCGTCGGCCTGCGCATCCGCGGTGCGTGCGAGGAAGGACGCGAGCTGGTTTTCGTTTTCGTCCTTGAGGATCGAACAGGTTGCGTAGAGCAGCACCCCATCAGGCTTGACCACTTTCCATAGCGCATCCAGCAATCGCGCCTGCAGCGCGACCAGGGCGATGAGGTCTTCCGGGCGTCGGTGCAGTAGCACGTCCGGTTGCCGACGGACGATGCCGGTGGCCGAACAGGGCGCATCCAGCAACACGGCATCGAAGGGTTCGCCGTCCCACCAGCTGGCCAGGTCGCCGGCATCGGCGGCGCGAAACTCCGCCTCGACGCCCAGCCGCTGGGAGGTTTCGCGGACGCGCCTGAGCCGGCGCGAATCCACGTCCAGCGCCAGCAGGCGCAGCAACGGATCGCGTTCCAGCAGGTGCGCAGCCTTGCCGCCGGGCGCTGCACAGGCATCGAGCACACGCGCACCTGGTGCAGGCGCCAGCGCATCGGCGACCTGTTGCGCCGAGCCGTCCTGCACGGAAACATCGCCTTCGGCAAAACCCGGAAGCGCGGAGACCGCGACCGGCGAATCGATGCGCAGCGCATCAGCCAGGTTTTCATCGGCAGTGGAAGCGATACCGACCACCTGCAGGCGCGAGGCGTAGGCGTCGCGCGTCCCTTTTGAGCGATTCACGCGCAGCCACAGCGGCGCGGGATGGGCGCTGGCTTCGAAGATCGACGCCGCGTGGTCGCCCCATTCCAGATTGATCTTCTTGCGCAGCCAGGCCGGCCAGGCTGCCGCGGGATCGGATTCGGGAAAACCTTCGCGCGTGGCCCGGCGCAGCAGCGCATTGACCATGCCGGCCTGGTGCGGGCGCCCCAGCACACGGGCGGCTTCGACCGTGGCCGACAAGGCGGCATGCGCCGGCAGGCCCATGGCGTCGAGCTGGGCGAAACCGACCAGCAGCAATACACGCAGATCGCCGTCTTTTTCCCCAAGGGGTTTCTGCAGCCACAACTGCAATGCCGCGTCGTAACGCGCGCGTTGCCGCAGGGCGGAGAAACAGATGGCTTCGATCAACGCGCGATCGCGCGAGTCGGAAAGCGGGATCAGCGCCGTGGCCAGTTCACCCTTCAGCGAGCGGCCGCGATTTATCACCGCGTCCAGGACCCTGGCGGCGAGCACGCGCGTGGCCACGCCCGGCGCGGCATGGCCGGAGGGAGCGCTAGCCGGTGCGGCGCCCCAGGGCGTCGCGCTCATGAGCTGTCCAGGTCGCGGCGTGCGTTCAGATAATCGGCAGCGGTTATGGCCTTGCCGCCTTCGCGCTGGACCACGCGCAAGCGCAGCGCGCCTTCGGCGCAGGCGATATCGATACCCTGCTTGCCAGCCGCCAGCAATGTGCCCGGTGCGAAGCCATGCTGCAGGTCGAGGGCCGCGGCGCCATGGATGCGCAATCGCTCACCTGCAACCAGCGCTTCGGCCACCGGCCAGGGCTCGAAAGCGCGTACTTTGCGGGCCAGCAGCGCTGAGGGCTGGTTCCAGTCCAGGCGCGCTTCCGCCTTGTCCAGTTTGTGCGCGTAAGTCACGCCGGCCTCGGGCTGCACCCATGGCATCGGCAAAACATCGGCCCGTCGCAGGGCCAGGCCGTCGGCCAGCACGCCGGCGCCGAGCTCGGCCAGGCGGTCATGCAGTTGTCCGCCAGTTTCTTCCGGCCCGATGGGGGTGGTCTGGGCCAGCAGCACCGGGCCGGTGTCCAGCCCGGCTTCCATCTTCATCAGGCAGACCCCGGTTTCGGTATCGCCGGCTTCGATGGCACGCTGGATCGGCGCCGCGCCGCGCCAGCGTGGCAACAGCGAGGCATGCACGTTCCAGCAGCCGAAGCGCGGGATGTCCAGGACCGCGCGCGGCAGGATCAGGCCGTAGGCGACCACCACCAGCAGGTCCGGCTCGAGTTCGCGCAGCGCATCCTGTGTTTCCTTGCGTTTCAGGGTCTCGGGTTGCAGCACCGGGATGCCGCGCTGGATTGCCTCCAGCTTCACCGGCGACGGGGTCAGTCCGCGCCCGCGTCCGGCAGGACGGTCCGGCTGGGTATACACCGCGACGACTTCGCCCTGCACATTTGCGGCGCGAAGACTGGGGACGGCGAAGGACGGCGTACCGGCAAAGACAATTCTCATGGGGAAGTTCGCGGTTGGTGGTTGGTCGTTGGTCGTTGGGGGTGAGAGTCACTGGCTTTTTTGACCAGCCACGGACCACCAACCACCCACCCGTGATCAAGCGCTACGCCAAGCGCTACGCCGCGTCGCCCGCCAGCTTGCGCTGCTTGGCCAGCTTCTTGCGGACCATCTCGCGCTTGAGTGGCGACAGGTAGTCGACGAACAGCTTGCCTTCCAGGTGGTCCATCTCATGCTGGATGCATACCGCGAGCAGGCCGTCGACCTGCAACTGCCGTGATTGCCCGCTGCGATCGAGGAAGCGCACGTCGATGGAGTCGGCGCGGGTCACATCGGCGAAGATGCCGGGCACGGACAGGCAGCCCTCCTGGTAGACCTGCTCGCCCTCCCGGGAAAGGATTTCCGGGTTGATGAACACCATAGGCGCCGACTTGTCCTCGCTGATGTCCATGACCATGAAGCGCTTGTGCATGTCCACCTGGCTGGCCGCCAGGCCGATGCCGGGGGCTTCGTACATGGTCTCGAACATGTCATCCAGCAGTTGCTGGAAGACCGGGTCCGGTATCTGGCCGGGATCCACCGGCACCGCCTTGGTGCGCAGCCGGGGATCGGGGAATTCGAGGATGGGGAGGAGTGCCATGGTCATTTGTAAATGGGGATGCCGTCGGAATTCGGCAAGGCCTCACGGATTCTAACTCGCGGGCTTGCTTAGTAGCCCGGTTTCTGGCCTATAGTACGGACAACCTGTGGGGAATCAGGTGGGGATCATCATGTTCAGAAAATTTCGTACGGTTCTTGCCGCTGCCGCTTTCATCGTGGCCACTTATGCTACGGCTGCCGAAATGGCCGGCCCGCACCCCGACACCTATGTGGTGAAACGGGGAGACACGCTCTGGGATATCTCCGGGAAATTCCTGAAAAAGCCTTGGCTGTGGCCGGAAATCTGGCAGGCCAACCCGCAGATCAAGAATCCGCACCTGATCTATCCGGGCGACGTCATCAGCCTGGCCTACCTGGACCGCGTCGCGATCCAGGCCGGTCCTCGCCAGGAGGCGCCGATCGGCGCCATTCCGCTGGCCGACATCGAGCCGTTCCTGAAGAACCTGCGGGTAACCGACAGCTTCCAGCAACTGCCGCGCGTGGTTGGCCTGGAAGACGACCGGATGCACGCCATGGCCGGCCAGATGGTCTACGCCCTGGGCCTGGACGGCGCACAGGTGGGCCAGCGCTATGCCATCGTCCGCCCCGGCCTGCGCTATACCCAGACCCGGTTCGTCTCCGACGGCCACTACGGCACCTACAAGGAAGACCTGGACTTCCGGGGCAAGCGCGCCGGTTCGCAGACCATCGACTGGGAGCGCAGCTGGAACAGCGCCGCGCTGGACACGGGCGCGCAACTGGAGCTGCTTGGATATGAGCTGACCCAGGTCGCCACCGGCGCGGTCACGCGCGGCGTGGTCCCGGGTTCCGATACGGCCACCCTGGTACTTGAGGGCAATGGTTACGAAGTCCGCGCCGGCGACCGCCTGATCCCGGTCGAAGCCCAGCCCTACGACCTGCAATTCTTCCCGCACGTGCCCAAGGTCCCGCAGCCGACCGGCAAGCTGCAGATCGCCGCGGTGGCCGACGCCCTGACCTCGGGTGGCCCGCGCGACGTGGTCGCCATCTCCGGCGGCAGCCGCGAAGGCATCGACAACGGCACGGTGTTCTCGATCTGGCGCGAAGGCAGCGGCATAGTCGACCGCCAGCACGACCCGGAAGATTCACGGCCGACGGAAAACCGCCGCGGCAAGGGCGATATCCAGCTGCCGGACGAATACGCGGGCCATGTGATGGTGTTCCGGACATTCGAGAAAGTCAGCTATGGCCTGGTCATGGAAGGCACCAAGCCGTCGCGCGTGGGTTACGTGCTCAAGCACCCGGACGCGACTTACTGAGCCGGCCCAGGCGCATTACAGAAATTTCCTATGCAACATCGCGACGGCGCCTGAGGGCGCCGTCGCTGTTTGCGGCCTAGTCTGGGCCGATGCACGAAGAAACCCCCGAGCTGTTGAAATTGATCCTCAGCGGCGGCGCGGTAGCGCCCAAACGCGGCCTGCTGGACGCGCACGGAACCGCCGCGCGCTGCATGGCTGCCGGGGCATCCGCGTGGCGGGCCGCTGGCCTGGGCGAGACGCAGGTCCAAGCCCTGCGCAAACCCGATGCCGGGTTGCTGCAGCGAGCGATGGACTGGCTGCAGCACCCGGGCCACCACCTGCTCGGCTGGCAACAGCCCGACTACCCGCCCCTGCTGCGCAGGATCAGCAGCCCGCCGCTGGCGTTGTTCGTTGACGGCGACCCTGCGCTGTTGTGGCATGCGGGCGTGGCCATCGTCGGTAGCCGTTCGCCTACGGCGGGGGGGCGCGACAATGCCCGCGCCTTCGCCAGGGCCTTCGCGCTGTCCGGTACCTCGGTGATCAGCGGCATGGCGGCGGGCATCGACGCGGCCGCGCATGAAGCCGCGCTGGCCGTGGACAGCGGGGTCACCGTGGCGGTGCTGGGGACCGGCCCGGATCTGGCTTATCCGCCTGCGCACGCTGGCTTGCGCGACTGGATCGCTGCACGCGGCGCGGTGGTCAGCGAGCATCCACCGGGCACCCCGGCCAAACCGGCGCATTTCCCCAGCCGCAACCGCATCCTGGCCGGACTGGCGCTGGGAACGCTGGTGGTGGAAGCGACCGAGCGCTCCGGTGCCCTGATCACCGCGCGCCAGGCGGGAGACTACGGACGCGAAGTGTTCGCCGTCCCCGGCTCGATCCACAACCCACTGGCGCGGGGCTGCCATCGCCTGATCCGCGACGGAGCCGGCCTGGTGGAAAGCGCCCAGGAAGTGCTCGACGCGCTGGTTCCGATGGCCAGCGAGCTGGCTGAATTCCTCCGCGGCCGGCTTGCGGGCAGCACCGCGCACCCCCATATCGGGCCGGACGCGATCCTTGCGCCCCTGAATCCCGACTACCAGCCCTTGTGGCTGGCACTGGGTCACGACCCAACCGGTATGGATTTGCTGGTCCAGCGGACCGGATTGACGGCCGCGGAACTGTCCTCCATGCTGCTGGTCATGGAACTGGATGGACGGGTAGCGGTCGAACACGGGCGCTACTCGCGCAAGACCTAGTTTCTTTCCTCCACAGCGTCGTGGACGCAGGCCGAGGGGCAATGAAAGAGAGCATCCTGGATGTACTGCTGTACCTGTTCGAACACTACTTCACCGAAGACGCGGACCCGGTCCGCGACCGCGACTCGATCCAGAACGGCCTGATCCAGGCTGGTTTCAGCCCGACCGAGATCAGCAAGGCATTCGACTGGCTCGATGCCCTGGCCGAACAGCGCCCGCCCGCCAGCGAGCCGCGCATCGGCGGACCCACCCGCATCTACCATGGTCCCGAGCTGGAAAAGCTGGACGTGGAATGCCGCGGCTTCGTGTTGTTCCTGGAACAGCATGGGGTGCTGGACGCCGACCAGCGCGAGCTGGTGCTGGACCGGGCCATGGCCCTGGACCAGGACGAACTGGACCTGGACGACCTGAAATGGGTGGTGCTGATGGTGCTTTTCAACCAGCCCGGGTCCGAAGCAGCCTACGCGTGGATGGAAACCCAGATGTTCGAGGACGAACCCGAGCCGGTGCACTAAGCCGCCGGGCGATTTCCCGATCTTTGCTTACCTTGTAGATCCGAGCTTGCCCAGGTCTGCAAGTCAGAACATCCGCGGCGCGCCTGAAATCGATCTCCTCGAATCCAACCTTGCAGGGAACGCATGAGCGACTGGTACTACTCCGCCGGCAACGAGCAACGCCAGGGGCCGCTTTCCAGCGACGACCTGGTTGCCCAATTCCGCTACGGCCGCATCGGCCTGGACACGCTGGTCTGGCGTGACGGGCAGTCGCAATGGCAACCACTGGGCAGCTTCGCGGCGGAATTGGGCCTGGCCAACAGTGCCGGTGCGCCGTTGCCACCTCCGCTACCCGCGTCTCGCCCCGGTTCGACCACTTATGCCTCGCCCGTGCAGGCGGCGCCGAAATCCGGTCTGTCCGGCTGCATGATTGCGTTGATCGTCGTGGCGGCCCTGGCCGTGCCCCTGGTCGCGATCCTGGCGGCGATCGCGATCCCCGCTTACCAGGACTACGTGTTACGTGCCAAGACCAGTGCTGCGCTGATGGAAACCGCACCGCTCAAGTCGGGCATTGCCGGACACCTGGCCCGGGAACGAGCCTGCCCCAGCAATGGCGACGCGGACTTCGGCGCCCCGCAGACCTACGCCAGCGGCAATCTCGCCTCGATCACCTTCGGCACCTTCGAGAGCAGTCGTTGCGGCATGGAGTTGATCCTGCGCAACGCCGGCAGTGACCGCCTGGACGGCAAGAAGATCTGGCTGGAATACGATCCGTCCGACGCCTCCTGGCAATGCAGTTCGGAAATCGACGACAAGTACCTGCCGGCCACGTGCCGCGGGTAGCGACTGCCAGCAAACTGCATTAACTTTCGCAATCGATCCTTGGGGGAAACCTGATGTCCAACTGGTATTACGCCGATGCCGAGCAGCAACGGCAAGGTCCGCTGTCGGCGGAGGAAATGGCGCAACGCTTCCACCAGGGCAGGCTGCGCCTGGATACTTTGGTGTGGCGTGACGGGCTGGCGGAATGGCAGCCGCTGCGCGATTTCACCCAGGAGCTGGCGCTGCACCAGGCACCGGCGGAAATCTTCTACACCACGCCGGAACCCGGGCCGACCGACGCCGGAAGCGCGCATGCGGATCCTTTTGCCGTGGCCCCAGGCGCTTTCAATACGCCAGCACCCGCGATGCCGGATTCGCCCTATGCGCCTCCGCGCGCAACCCTGGTTTCCGCAAACGCGGCAGTACACGGTGGCGAGGTGGTTTACGCGGGTTTCTGGAAACGCGTCGCAGCCAATGTCATTGACAGCCTGGTGGTCGGAATTGTCGGCGGGATCATCGGCGCCATCATCGGGGCAGTGATCGGCGCGGTCTTCGGCCTGAATGGGGGACTGGGCGGTGGCGGGTTCCTCGCCATCCAGCTGGTTACCAACGCGGTGTCGATCGCGATCACTGCCGTCTATTACGCCTGGTTCCATTCCTCGGCCAACCAGGCCACCCTGGGCAAGATGGCCATTGGCATCAAGGTGGTCCGCAGCGATGGGGAAACGATCAGCTTTGCCCGCGGCATAGGTCGCTATTTCGCCTTCCTGCTGAGCTCGCTGATCTTGTGCATCGGCCTGTTGATGGCCGCGTTCACCGAACGCAAGCGGGGCCTGCACGACATGATCTGCGACACCCTGGTGGTGGACAAATGGGCTTTTACCGCCCATCCCGAATGGCAGAAACCCGAACTGGGCACAGTCACCATCGTGATCCTGGCCATTTTCGGCGTGCTGTTCGTGGGCGCAATTGCCCTTTTCGCGGTCATCATCGGGCTCGCCGCCTCCTCCGGCGGCTGGCACTGAACAGTGCCGCTGCTTGACAGGCAGGGCCCGGCGTGATTCCACTATAAATAGAAAATGGAAGAAACCTGAACGCCCGGGGCCAACACCCCGGGCGTTGGCTTCTACGCCCACCCGATCTGAACGACACTCGCCGCCCCGCCGGCGCTCGAAGCCAACTACATGCCCAAGCACCTGCTCATCGTCGAATCGCCTGCGAAAGCCAAGACGATCAACAAATACCTCGGCAAGGACTTCACCGTCCTGGCGTCCTACGGCCATGTCCGCGACCTGGTGCCGAAGGAGGGTGCGGTCGATCCGGACAACGGCTTTGCCATGCGCTACGACCTGATCGAGAAGAACCAGAAGCACGTCGAGGCCATTGCCAAGGCCGCCAAGGGTGCCGACGACATTTTCCTGGCCACCGACCCGGATCGCGAGGGGGAGGCCATCAGCTGGCATATCGCCGAGATCCTGAAGGAACGCGGCCTGCTCAAGGACAAGACCCTGCAGCGCGTGGTGTTCACCGAGATCACCCCACGTGCGATCAAGGAAGCGATGACCAAGCCGCGGCAGATTGCCGGCGACCTGGTCGATGCCCAGCAAGCCCGTCGTGCACTCGATTACCTGGTCGGCTTCAACCTGTCGCCCGTGTTGTGGCGCAAGGTCCAGCGCGGCCTGTCCGCGGGCCGCGTGCAATCGCCGGCGCTGCGCATGATCGTCGAACGCGAGGAAGAGATCGAAGCCTTCATCGCCCGCGAGTACTGGTCGATCGAGGCCGAGTGCCTGCATCCATCACAGGCCTTCACCGCCCGCCTCACCAAGCTGGACGGCAAGAAGTTCGAGCAGTTCACCATCACCGATGGCGACACCGCCGAAGCCGCGCGCCTGCGCCTGCAGCAGGCTGCGCAGGGCGCACTGCATGTCACTGACGTGACCAGCAAGGAGCGCAAGCGCCGCCCGGCCGCACCGTTCACCACCTCGACCCTGCAGCAGGAAGCGGCGCGCAAGCTCGGCTTCACCACCAAGCGGACCATGCAGGTCGCGCAGAAGCTTTACGAAGGCGTGGACATCGGCGAAGAAGGCACGGTCGGCCTGATCAGCTACATGCGTACCGACTCGGTCAACCTGTCGG
>JBDTPP010000069.1:0-14382 GCA_039932615.1 Pseudoxanthomonas sp. | reverse complement strand
GTTCTGGCAGAACGACCTGTCGAAACTCACTCCGGTGCCGGCCGATGCGCTGGCGCGCGATGCCGTACTGCGCGATGAACTCGGTGCTCCCGACGTGCGTTATGTGCTTGCGCTGGCCGGCAAGGATAGTGAACAGGTACTGCAGGCTTCGGAACGCTTGCGTCCGGCGCTGGACGCACTGGTCGTGCAAAAAGCGCTTGCCGGCTACGACCTGGCGGCGCGCTACCTGCCCAGCGCCGCGACCCAGCGCGCACGCCAGGAAAAGCTGCCTTCGGCCGGCCACCTGCGCACCATGCTCGATGTTGTGGTCGCGGACACGCCGTTCAATGGCGACGCTTTCGAACCGTTCCTCACTGACCTCGAGGCGGCCAGGCGCGCGCCGCCCTTGACCGAGTCAGGATTGCAGGGCTCGCCGCTGGCGGCCAGCGTCGCGGGCCTGTTGCTGGGGTCACCCGGCCATGCGACCGCGCTGGTGTCGTTGAATGGTTTGCAGGATCCCGCTGCCGTGTCGCGCGTGGCCGCCGCCAACGGCGCCCAGCTGCTGGACCTGAAACAGGCTTCGGAGTCTCTGGTCGCCGCGTATCGCGGCCGCGTCCTGGCCGCACTCGGCATTGCCGCGGTGCTGCTGGTCATCACCGTCTGGATCGCGCTGCGCACGCCGCGTCGTGTAGTGCGGGTGCTGCTGCCGATGGCCCTGACCACGTTGCTGATCCTGGCCATCCTGCGCGGCTGCGGCGTGGAGCTGAACCTGTTCCACCTGGTCGCCTTGATCCTGGCCGCTGGATTGGGCCTGGATTACGCGCTGTTCTTCGACCATGCTGGTGACGACCGCGCCGACCAGCTGCGCACCCTGCACGCGTTGATCGTATGCAGCCTGATGACCCTGCTTGTGTTCTTCCTGCTGGCCCTGTCCTCGATCCCGGTGCTGCGCGCGATCGGCAGCACCGTGGCGATCGGTGTGTTCGCCAATTTCGTACTGGCCCTGTTGATTTCGCGGCAGCCGGTGCAGGAGGAGACGGGCGATGCTGTCGCGTAGCGAAATAGAGGCACTGGTCCCGCACAAAGGTTCGATGTGCCTGTGGGACGAAGTGCTTGAATGGTCTCCGCATCTCATTCGTCTTCGCGCCTCGAATCATCGCGACCCCGCACATCCGCTGCGCTCGCATGACCGCCTGCGCGCGGTACACCTGTGCGAATACGGCGCCCAGGCGATGGCCGTGCATGGCGGGCTGCGCGCGCAAGAGGGTGGCGGAAGCGCCCGACCGGGAATGCTGGTTGCACTACGTGGCGTGGAGCTGCATTGCCAGCGCATCGACGACCTGCCCGGCGCGCTCGAGGTCGAAGCTGAAGTGCTGGCCGAAGGCGAGGGCAGCCAGCAATACGCCTTCCGTATCAGCCACGCCGGCACGCTGCTGGCCGAAGGCCGCGCAGCAGTGATGCTGCAGGCCATGAGCCCGTAGCCCGGGTAGAGCGCAGCGAAACCCGGGGAATATTCTCCGAAGATCAAAAGCCCCGGGGTGTCGCTGCGCTCTACCCGGGCTACTACCCCTGCATTAGGATTGCGCCATGAATACGAATACCCGCAAACGCGCACTGGTCACTGGCGGCAGCGGCGACCTGGGCGGCGCCATCTGCCGCAAGCTCGCCGCCGATGGCCTGCATGTCATCGTCCACGCCAACGGCAATCTCGTACGTGCCGAAGCACTTGCATGCGAGATCCTTTCTGCCAACGGCAGCGCCGAAGCCATTGCTTTCGACGTCGCCGAGGGCAGTGTTTCGCGAGCGGCGATTGAAGGTCTTCTTGAGGCCGGCCCGATCCAGGTCATCGTCAACAATGCGGGCATCCACGACGATGCGCCAATGGCCGGGATGTCGGAAGCGCAATGGAAGCGGGTGATCGACGTGTCGCTGCATGGCTTCTTCCACGTCACCCAGCCGCTGCTGATGCCGATGGCACGCACGCGTTGGGGACGCATCGTCAGTATTTCATCGGTCGCCGGCGTGCTTGGCAATCGTGGCCAGGCCAACTACGCCGCGGCCAAGGCGGCGCTGCACGGCGCCTCGAAGTCGCTGGCCCGGGAAATGGCGACGCGCAACATCACCGTGAACGTGGTCGCTCCCGGCGTGATCGAGGGCAGCATGGCCAACGCGGCATTCCCGCCGGAGATGATCAAGCAGGTGGTGCCTGCGGGCCGCGCCGGCAAGCCAGAGGAAGTGGCCGCGCTGGTTGCGTTCCTGTGCGGCGCCGAGGCGGGTTACATCAACGGGCAGGTCATTGGCATCAACGGCGGCATGGGCTAGCCGCCGCAAGGCGCTATCTTCAACCAGCGAAAAACCAGGCGCATGCACAGATTCGCGCTGCAGTGTTGTTCCGCATTCCCGTCATGTTGGTCAGGCTACTGCGTCGCGACTACGTGCGAGCGGTCGGCGGGATGAGCGCCACGCGCAAAACTCTCGTCTTCAAGCAATTGCGGCGGTCGTCGCCCGGCAACGGGCGACACGCCCCGGTCAGGCGGTGGCTGCGTACCATTGCGGCGCCAGCGATGGCGGGAAATCCTGCGCTGACCCGGCCAGCAGCGCATCCAGCCCATGGTCATCGATGGCGCCATGGGTTTTCCGTGCGCGCGCCAGGATTTCCGCCGCCAGCCATTCCATGCGTGCCACGTTTTCACCCAGGCGCCGGATGAAAGCGGCATCGTCGAGCTCGTCACCCAGCGCGCGGTTCATTTCGTAAAACCAGTCGATGTCGTGCTGATTTAGGAACCGCGGGTCGGGGAACTGGGCCGCGCCATTGCGTTGGCCCCATTCGCGCAGCAGGGCTTGCATGGCCAGGTTCAGTTCGCGACCGCGCACGAACTGCGGCCGCAACCTTCCAATCAAGCCGATATGGGTGAGGCGCTGGCCGAAGAACAACGGTGCCAGCAATGCCCAGTAATAGGTGTAGTCCCAGATCACCTTGACCGGCATTACCTGGGCGTCGCCGAACAGCGGGTACTGGTCCTGGAAAAGGGTCAGGGTGTTCTCGTAGAACGAGAAATACATCTGCTGGTAGATGTCCGCGTAGGGCGCGAACGACTGGCCGGCGCGGTCCTTGCCGATAAGGTCGCAGATGAAGGTGTTGCTGATGGCGATGAAGTCACTGCCCGGCGAATAGAACGGGTCCAGGAACATGCCGGCCTCGCCGGTAATTGCCCAGCGGTCACCGCTGAATACCCGTTTGCAGCCGTGCGAGAAATTGCGCAGGAACATGAAGTCCTGCAGCGTGTGGCCCGGTTCTTCCAGCGAGCGCGCCACTTGCGGCTGGTGTTGATGCAGCCACGCCATCGCCTTCTCGAAAGTGTTCATCGTTTCCAGGGGGTGCAGCTTCGCGTCGCAGACGATGCCCAGCGAATGCGCGCCGGAGGCAAGCGGAATCAACCAGAACCAGTAACCTGGGCCGCACATGTGGTTGGTCGAACGCCAGCGGTCCGGGGGCGTGCAGCGTGCCAGCCAGTGCGGGTCGTCGGACCACTGGTTGGGATCCACATGACCGTCGACCCGCCACCACACCGCGTTGCCGTCATGCTCGTTGGCCTGGGCCAGGTCAAGCTTGCGCTTGACCAGGCCGGCACGGCCCGTTGCATCCACTACCCAGGCCGCCGCCAGCGCCTGCTGCCTGCCTTCGTGTTCGAAACTGACCGTATGCGGTTGCTGCTTAGGGTCGAGTTCAATGCCGCGCACGACCGCGCCATCGCGGAAATCCACGCCCAGCGCACGCGCCTGTTCGCCGAGGAAGTTCTCGAAGCGGCCGCGGTCCAGCTGCCAGGATGGCGCCGGCAGCAGCTTGTCGACCCCCAGTTCGGTGCAACGATCGATGTCATTTCGGCCTTCCGAGAAAAAGAAGCGGAAGCCGAACTTGCGGATCTGCTGCTCATCCAGGTGCTGGCGGAAACCCAGCACGCTGGAGAAATAATGCGCGCCGATCTCGACCGTGGACTCGCCGACCTTGAACGCGGCCTCGCGCACCGGATGCTCGCGGCGCTCAAGCACGACCACCGCAATATCCGGATCGCGCTGCTTCAGTTGTATGGCCAGGCTCAATCCGGCCAACCCGCCACCCAGGACCAGGACATCGGTGTCGGCTGCGTTCATGCGGGTTTCCCGGCATCGAGGGTGGAGGACAGGGTCGCGAACTCCCCGCTGGGGTCATCGATGACCGGTGGGTTGGCCTGGATGCTGCGATACACCGCCGGCAGGTCGCCGTACCGCAGCGCCTGCCACACGATGTGGATGGTAATGCTGTACAGGTCCTTCAGCGGTCGGAAATGACTGGCGCGGAATCGCTCGTCGCTGTCGGCGCTGCGGTAGCGCGATTCGATCGGCACGGACACGCAGCGCGTTCCCAGGGTTCGCGCCGCGGAAATCACGATCTGTGCCTCGAATACGAAGCCTTCGCCAGGCACGTCATCCAGGGCGATGACCTCGGCCGGATAGAAGCGCTGGCCGCTCTGGCTGTCGGCGACCTGGTAACCGGTGCCCCAGGCAATGCCCCAGTCACCGAACTCGTTGGCCAGGCGACGAAGGGTAGGTTGCATGGCGCGTTTGCGCAGTCGCGCGCCGATGATGATGCAGCGCGGGTGCCGGTTGGCGGCTTCCAGCAGCCGCGGCAGGTCGATGGCGGCGTGCTGGCCGTCGCCATCCATGGTCAGTACGCCGCGGAAGCCGCGACGGCTCGCCTCGCGAAAACCGTCGCGCAGTGATTCGCCCTTGCCCATGCGCCGGGCGTGTCGCAGCAGGATGACCGGCAGATCGGCAATGCATTCATGGGTGCCGTCGCTGGAGCCGTCATCGACCACGATCACGTTGGGCGATTGTTCCAGCGCGCCCAGCACGACTTCGCGGATGCGCAACGCTTCATTCAACGCCGGGATCAGCACGGCGACGTTGTCGCGGTTGAGTCGCCCGGAATCATTCATGGGTCATCTCCATCCCCATCACCAGGCCATTGCCGGCACCGATGCGGGCATGCGGGCTGCGCCGTGCCAGGGCTTCGAACAGCGGCAGCATCGGCGCCATGGCATTGCCCGCCAACAAAAGCGAAATTGGTCCGTCGACCCAGGGCGCGCTGATAGGGACTGGCGTGGGTTGAAGGTGCAGGCGCGGCACTCCCGGCAAGGACTCGCGTACCAGCAGCAGCGCCCCGCCGAGCAGGCCCTGGCTGACTGATACCCGTGCCAGCGGTCCGGCGGCCTCGCCGTCGTAGGCCACCAGCAACACTGCTTCGGTGCCCGTGGCCAGTTGGGTCATCGCCTCGAGCAGACCCTGGGCGAAACTGGCGTCATAGGCGCTGATGGCGGTGGCGGCGGTCATCGCACCCGCACCAATGGTCCAGTAACCGGCGGCCGCGTTGTGCACCGAATTATGGAAACGGGTCGGCGAGATACCGCGTGGATCTTCGGCCAGGGTCTGGCACATGTAATCGGTGATGCCCAGATCGCCATGGGTGGAAGCAAACACCGAGGCCAGCGTGGCCGGGTCGCGCGCGGCCGCGTTACACGCAGCCAAGGCGACTTCCAATGCCACCGCCACCGTGCCTGGCGCGCGCCGGCGCTCGTTGGGCGCGAGCAACTGCGGGGAAGGTCGGCCCGGCGCATCGACAGGCAACTCGCCGGTGGCGACATAGGCTTGCGCGTGCTGCCACGAAGGCAGGCCACTGGCCCAGAAACCAATACCGGCGATGCTGGCGGAAAGCGAAGTCGTGCTCATGCCCGGGCAAACACCAGGCTGGCGTTGTTGCCGCCGAAGCCGAAGGAATTGTTCATCGCATGGCGGATGCCGCGCCGCGCGTTGGCGAAGCGGATCTGCGGGCCGCAGGCAGGGTCGGGCACGGCGCTGTTGAGGATGCCTGGAAGCAGGCCGTTTTCCAGCGCCAACAACGCGATCACCGATTCCACGATCCCGGCTGCGCCCAGGGTGTGCCCGGTCCAGCCCTTGGTGGAACTGGCGTGCAGGGTTTCAGGGAACATTTCAGCCACCGCCCGGGCCTCGATCGAATCATTGGCTGGCGTGGCCGTGCCATGCAGGTTCAGGTAGTCCACGTCGCCGGGCTCGATCCCGGCCCGCGCCAGTGCATCGCGCATCGCCAGCTTCGCGCCCAGGCCCTGCGGGTGTGGTGCGGACATGTGGTGCGCATCGCTGGATTCGCCATAGCCACGCAACTGCAGTGCAGCCGGGCCGCCGGCGTCGCTACGCTCTAGCACGGCAAAGCCGCCGGCCTCGCCCAGCGAAAGTCCATTACGGGTCACATCGAACGGGCGACAGGGATCAGCAGAAACCAGTTGCAGCGCGTTGAAGCCAAACAGCACGCTGCCGCATAGGGTGTCCACGCCGCCCACCAGTGCGGCATCAGCGACCCCTGCCTCGATCAGACGCGCGGCCTGGGCGAAGACCTTGGCACTGGAAGAGCAGGCAGTCGCTACGGTTACGCACGGACCTTGCAGGCCGGTGGCGTGGCGAACAAAGTCGCCCAGCGAATGCGGGGTATGGATGATCGGGCGATCCAGGTCCTGCGGAAAACGTCGTTGCCCGTCTTGCTCCGACAAGCGCGTATAGGCCTCTTCACTGGCGCCGATACTGGAGGTGGAAGTTCCCACCACCACCGCTACGCGTCCGGCGCCATGTCGGGCGACCACCGCGGCGAGGGCCGGGATCAGGCCATCCTGCTGCAATGCCAGCCAGGCGAGGCGGTTGTTGCGGCACTCCCATCGGGCCAGGGCGGCGGGCAGGGGCGAACTCTCCAGGCCTTCCACCCGGCCTATCCAGCAGTCCAGGCGTTGCTCGTCGCCGAAATCGTTTTGGCGCAGCCCGCTGCGCCGTTGTTCGAGTGCGCTGGCGTGGGCATCGCGGCCGCGGCCCAATGCGCTGGTGGCGGTGTAGGCGCGTATCGACAGTGCGGGCATGGGTGAGGGTGATACGGGCACGCGGTGTTCCAGCAGTGGTGTGCTGGAAGTATAGCCAGTGCCAGTCTGGGCCAGACTCGCGCGGCATGAACATTGCTGACTGTCCGGGGCTGGGTTCATCGAGGTGAGTAACGCGTGGAGTGCGGATTGCACCAGCTAAAAACTTCGACGAAAGCAGGCGCTTTCGGCGCCGATGCCGGCCTCGCGCGGGTTTCGCTATGCCTGCGTTTCGGCCACAATCCTCGGCACCCCCCTGCAGGATGCGTCACGCGCGGATGCAAGCCTTCGTTTACAAGAGCCAGCGCAAGACCGACACCTTCGTCTATCTTGCCGCCCGCGACGATTTCGAGAAGATCCCCGAGCCACTGCTCGCGCAACTGGGCGAGCTGGCATTCGTGCTGGAAGTGGCGCTGACGCCGGAACGCAAGTTGGCCCGCGAGAATCCCGAGGTGGTGCGGCAGAACCTGGCCGCCAGCGGCTTCCATCTGCAGTTCCCGCCGCAGATTTTCAAGCTGCAGGACGCAGAAGCCGGGCGCAGCGATGGCTAGGCCAACGGCATTGGCCAGGCACGCCCACTGGATCGCGCTGGCGCTGGGCGTTGCCCTGGCCGCAGCAACCGTATTTGGAGGCATTGTTGCCCTGCTTGGCGCGCTGCTGGCGCAGCCGTTGCTCGGGCTGGCGGTTTCCTGGTGGCGAGGTACCCGTTTGCGCGCCTCGGGCGCGAGCCTGCGTGGCGAAGTCCTGGCCTTGCTGGCGCTGTGGATACTGGGCTTCGCTGCGTCAGCCGTATTGGTGGCCTGGCCGTTGTCATCGTTGCGCCAGAGCGGCAGCTTGCCGGCGGCGCTGGGTCTGAGCGCAGTGGTCGGGGCGGTCTTGATCGGGCTGTGGAGGACCTGGCCGCTGTGGCAGGGCCTGGAGCGCGAAGGCGGCACCCTGGCTGCACATTGGCAAGGCTTGCCCGAGCGGGATATCCACGCCTGGCATGGTCTGGGCGTGGCTGCGCTGGTGGCGCTGGCAATCGGTGGGGCCGGTGCGTTGGCCTGGCCGGGCATCGTGGCTGACAACCTGCATGCGCCGCTCGGCACGGCCTATGCCCTGCTTTTGCCGGTCCTGCACTGGGCGCTGCAACGCAGTTCCGTGGCCAGGGCCTTGCCGGTCGTGATCATGGCTTCGGCAACCCCGCTCGAAACCGATTACGCCGAACCGGCAACTGCCGCCGTGGACGACAACCTCGATGCAGCACTGTTTGCGGCTGCGCGTACCGGTCGGGTGGAACGTGCGCTCGAACTGCTGGAGGCGGGGGCCGATCCGCGCGCCGTTCCCGTTGATCCGCGCGACCAGCGCAGCCTGGCCACGCTGGCGGCGGTACTGCCGGACTTGCGCCTGTTGCGCACATTGATCGCGCACGGCATTGACCTGAACCAGTCGCAGGCCGGTATGACTCCGTTGCTGGCCGCAACCCGCGACAGCTGGCACGGCCGCCCCGATGCGGTCACCACGCTGCTGGCCAACGGCGCCGATCCGCGCGCCGCAGACAACGAAGGCAACACGCCGCTGCACCATGCCGCGCGCAGTTCCGACCCTGGCGTGGCTGCGCTGTTGCGCGATGCCGCGGCCGAGATCGATGCGCTCAACGCCGAAGGCATCACCCCGCTGGGCGTAGCCTGCGTGGCCGGCAACTGGCGGCTGGCGAAGTTTTTGCTGGAACGTGGCGCCAAGGCCGAGCCCCGGGGCGGCCAGCCAGTGTTGCTGGCGGCGGCAGCAACCGAGGAAGACGACCCGGTTGGCGTGCAGCTGCTGCTCAAGCACAAGGCCAAAGTCGACACCCGCGACAGCCTCGGGCGCAGTGCCCTGCACGAGGCCGCTTACGCCGGCCATGCCGAGATCATGGCCGTGCTGCTGGCGGCCGGTGCCGATGTGCATGGTCGCGACCATGCGGGGCGTACACCTTGGCTGGACGCAGCGCGCGGCGGCCAGGTCGCCACGCTGGACGCACTGGCCACCGCAGGCTCGCATGCCAGCGACGAAGACAACGAAGCGCGCAACGCCTTGATGCTGGCCTGTACCGGCGAATCAGTCCCGGTGCCGCTGGTGCGGCGCCTGCTGGAACTGGGAGTCGACCCGGACCACGCCGACCAGCAGGGTCGGCGCGCAGTGGATCTGGCCGCCGAAGCCGGTCGCTGGGCGATCGTTTCCGCGCTTGATCCGGGCTACGCGCTGCCTGCGGCCGTGGCCGAGAATGACGAAGACCAGGCACCACCCGACCGCGCGCCCCTGGGCCTGGTCCGCGATGGCTTGTACGCCGATCGCCATGAGGGACTGGAAGCGCTGGCCAGGCTGTGCTCGGCTGCGGAACTTGGCAGTCTGCTGCACGACCCCGACATCGTCGCCTCGCCAGCGCGCCTGGAATGGTTGCTGCGGCATGGCGCCGACCCGGAAGTACGCGACGGGGTCAGCGATGTGCCGTTGTTTGCCCTGCTGTCGCGCGGGCCCGAAGCCATGCCGGTGCTGCGCGTCCTGCTGCAACATGGCCTCTCGCCGGCAGGTGCCGGCGGTTTGACCCGGTTCCTCTCCGCCAGCCTGCATGGCGGCGGCGGCATTCAATCTAACGCGCAGTCGAACCAGCAATCGGTTGCGGGCGCGGAAGCCTTCGCCCTGGAATTGCTGGAGCGCGGCGCCGATCCCTTCGCTGCTTCACGCAGCGACGATCCCCCGTTGTCGCTGGCGGTGCGGCTGGGCTGGACGCGCCTGCTCGACCGCCTGCTTGATCTGGGCGTCGATCGCGAAGCGCGCGACGGCCATGGCATGTCCGCACTGCACCTGGCCACCGCACTCGGCCGCGAAGCGGTGCTCAAGCAATTGATCATCCAGGGCGCTTCCCCGCATGCCCGTGCCGCCGACGGACAGACGCCACTGGGCGTGGCCCTGGCCAGCGGCCGTCGCGACCTGGCCGACTGGCTGGACTGGCGCGGATGGGCCCTGCCCAAGCGCGTGTTGCGCCCCGCTGACCTGCCGTCCGCGGCCATGGCCGGCGATGCTGATGCGGTGCGTCGCCTGCTGGATCTTGGTTTCGCCGTGGATTCGCCGGACGCGCAAGGTTGCACCGCGCTGCTGCGTGCGGCCGGCGGTGGCCACCGGGCAACGGTCGACCTGTTGATCCGCCGCGGCGCCGATCCGCAACATGCCGCCAACACCGGAGCAACGCCGCTGTCGGCGGCGGTGAGCATGCGCCAGGCCGACATCGTCAACGACCTGCTGGCCGCGGGCGCGCAGATCGAACATCGCCTGCCGGGCGGAGTCACCGTGCTGATGCTGGCCGCAGCGTTGGGCCTTCCGGATATCACCGCGCGCCTGCTCACCGCCGGCGCCAACGTGCACGCCAGCGATGCGCAAGGCCTGAGCCCGTTGCATTGCGCCGCCTTGTTCGGCTTCATCGCCCGCGACAAACCACGCCTGGTCGCGCTGTTCGACACCTTGCTACTGGCCGGTGCGGAACCGGAACAGATCGCGGCCGGCGCCGTAACTCCGTTGCTGCTGCTGCTGGGTGCACGCGCCGAGCCGGGCACTGCCTGCGACGAGGAAGTGGTGCTCGCGGCCCTCGAACGCCTGCTGGACGAAGAGGTCTCCCTGGACGTGCAGGATCCGCGCGGGTTTGGCCCCCTGCACCTGGCCGCGTTGCATGGACTGTTGCGCGTGGTCCAGCGCCTGCTGCGCACTGGCGCCGATCCCGACCTGCGCGATGCGCTGAACCGCACCCCGCGCGAAGTCGCGGTGATGCGTGGCTTCGTCGACGTCGCCGCCGAATTCGCCCCGGCCTTGCCTGGCGCGTCGATGGCCAGGTTCCTGCGCGAACCACGGTAGGGTGGGCCTCGGCCCCCCATCGCCACGCCGGGTTGCGATGCAGTCGTAGCAACAAGGCTGGGCCAAGGCCCACCCTACGCAGGCTTGGCTTCGTCCGCCGGATCACTGTCGCTGACGTCGGCCTCGAACAGCGCTTCGAGGCTGGCGCGCGCATCGCGCGCGGTCTGCACCACCGCGGCCTCGTCGTCATAGACCAGGTGTTGCGCGTTCAACAGCTTCTCGTCGTGGGCGCGGAAGCGGCGGGTGTGGTCGGCGGCTACATCCGGCGCCAGTCCCAGTGCTTCAAGTACTTTTTCGCCCATTTCCAGGCTGGAGGCAAAGGTCTCGCGGAACGCCTCCGCTCCCAGGTCCATCAGCCGCCAGGCATGCTGGCGGTTGCGCGCGCGGGCGAAAATCGTGGTCTTCGGATACATGCGCCGGATCAGCCGGGTGGCTTTGATGTTGGTCTCGGTGTCGTCGATCGCGATCACGAACGCCTTGACATGCTGGGCGCCCGCCGCTCGCAGCATTTCGGGCCGGGTCGGGTCGCCGTAGTAGATGCGGCTGCCGAAACGGCGCATGTCGTCGACCTGCTCGGGGCTGTGCTCCAGGGCCACGAAGGGAATGCGTTGCGCGGTCAGCAGGCGGGCGACGATCTGGCCGTAGCGCCCCATGCCGGCGATCAGCACCTGTGGCGGCGCCTCGTCGACTTCGGGGATGGTGTCGAACTCGCGCGGCTTCTTCTGCACCTGGTAGCGGGACAGCAGCCGCGACATCGCGATCAACAACAACGGCGTCAACGCCATCGACACGCCGACCATCGCCACCAACCGGTCGCGGGTGGGATCGTCCAGCAAGCCTACGCGCACCGCCTCGCTGAACACCACGAACGCGAATTCGCCGCCCAGCCAGAGCACGCTGGCCAGCATCAATGCCGAACGCGCATGCAACTTGCCCGGCCGCAACCCGACCAGGAACAGGATGCCGAATTTCACCAACAACAGGATCGCCACGCCGCTGGCGATCAGTTGCGGCTCGGCGGCCACCCGGTCCAGGTCGATGTCCATGCCCACGGCGATGAAGAACAGGCCCAGCAGCAGTCCCTTGAAGGGTTCGATCTGCGACTCGAGTTCATGCCGGAACTCGGAATCCGAAAGCAGTACACCCGCAAGGAACGCCCCCAGCCCGGCGCTCAGCCCGGCCAACTGCATGAACCAGGCGTTGCCCAGCACCACCAGCAGGGCGGTGGCGGTAAACACTTCGGGCATGCGCGTGCGCGCGACCACGCGGAACAGTTGTCGCAACAGCAGGCGCCCGCCCACCACCACCACCGCGACCGCGCCGACGGCCTGGAAGGCCATGGTCCAGGTCAGGGTCTGGTTCTTGGCCCCGGCCAGCAACGGGATCGCAGCCAGCAACGGGATCGCGACGACATCCTGGAACAGCAGGACGGCGAAGCCCAGGCGACCGTAATCGCTGGTCAGCTCCTTGCGTTCGGACAGCAGTTGCAGGCTGACCGCGGTGGACGACAGGGCCAGGCCCAGGCCAATGACCAGCGCGGTCTTCCAGTGCAGGTCGGCCAGCAACGCCAGTCCGCCCAGGACCAGGGCGGTCAGCGCCACCTGCAGGCCGCCGGCACCGAACACGGGCTTGCGCATCACCCGCAGGCGCGAGGGAGACAGTTCCAGGCCGATCACGAACAGCATCATCACCACGCCGATCTCGGCAGCATTGATGATCCGGTCCGAATCCCTTACCAGGCCCATGCCGTAAGGACCCAGCACGGCGCCAGTGACCAGGTAGGCCAGCACTGCACCCAACCCCAGCTTCTTGAATACCGGTACCGCCAGCACTGCGGCCAGCAGGAAGACCAGTGCAAGTTCCAGACCACTACCGTGCATGTGCGCACCTCCTGGATTTCATTATGCGGGGTGGATGGTTCGAAGGCCGTGCATTGTTTTGGCAGGCAGGACCGATAGACTGGTCCGGAACCCGACGCAAGGAGATGCAAATGAAGAAGGCCTGGATAGTCGCTCTCGTGGTCCTGCTTTCACCCCTGGCTGCCGGCGCCGGTTCTCGCGCCGAGGCCCTCAAGCGGGTGGAATCCAGCATGCTGGTCAAGGGATCCATCGAAACCAATGCCGACGGCAGCGTGAGCAACGTGGCCATCGACAAGGCGGAGAAGTTTCCTGCCGGACTTGTCGGTTACGTGCAGAAGGAAGTGATGGGCTGGAAGTTCGAGCCGGTCCTGGTCGACGGCAAGCCGATGCGCGCGCGCAGCCTGATGAGCTTGCGCGTGGTCGCGAAGAAAGTGGACGAGGACAATTATTCCATCGCCATCCGCAATGCCAGTTTCGATGGCCCGGCGCCGGTGGAAGGGGAAACCCTGACCTCCAGAACCATGAGGGCGCCGGGCTATCCACCCGAAGTCGCCGCCGCTGGCGCTTCGGGCGTGGTGTACGTGGTGGTCAAGGTGGGCGCGAACGGACGTGTTGCCGACGCGATCGTCGAGCAGGTCAACCTCAAGACCGCCGGCACCGACAAGGAAATGGCGAAGTGGCGCAAGTCGTTCGCAATAGTTGCTCTGGGCGCGGCGCGACAGTGGACTTTCAACACGCCGGTGAGCGGCGAGCAGGCGCAGCAGGAGTCCTGGTCGGCCCGCGTGCCGGTGGCCTTCCACATGAACAGTCGTCTCGACGCTGCATATGGCAAGTGGGAGGCGTACATCCCCGGGACGCGTCAGTCGGTACCGTGGTCGCAGGAAAACCGCCCCGGCTTCTCGCCCGACGCACTCGCCGAAGGTGGTGTTTACATGCTTGGCCAGGCCCAGGGCCTCAAGCTCCTCACCGAACTGGATGGAACCTGATTCCTGGCGACCGTATATCCCTCGCTTCACCGCGACCAAGGTTTCCCAGCTTCGCCTGCGCTGGTTCGACCAGGCAAAGCAGCAATGAAAAAGCCCCGCAATGCGGGGCTTTTTTGTTTTCCGTGGAGCGCTGGCTCAGCGCTTCATCGAACTGAAGAATTCATCATTGGACTTGGTGTTCTTCATCTTGTCCAGCAGGAATTCCATTGCCGCGATCTCGTCCATGGGGTGCAGCAGCTTGCGCAGGATCCAGATCCGCTGCAGCAATTCCGGTTCGATCAGCAGGTCTTCACGGCGGGTGCCGGAACGGTTGATGTCGATGGCCGGATAGACGCGCTTCTCGGCGATGCGACGGTTCAGATGCACTTCGCTGTTGCCGGTGCCCTTGAATTCCTCGTAGATCACCTCGTCCATCTTGCTGCCGGTCTCTACAAGAGCCGTGGCAATGATGGTCAGCGAGCCGCCTTCCTCGACGTTACGCGCGGCGCCGAAGAAACGCTTCGGGCGGTGCAGGGCGTTGGCATCGACGCCGCCGCTGAGCACCTTGCCGGAGCTGGGCACCACGTTGTTGTAGGCACGGGCCAGGCGGGTGATGGAATCCAGCAGGATCACCACGTCCTTCTTGTGCTCGACCAGGCGCTTGGCCCGCTCGATCACCATCTCGGCGACCTGCACGTGGCGCGCGGCCGGCTCGTCGAAAGTAGAGCTGATCACTTCGCCGCGCACCGTGCGCTGCAT
>JBDTPP010000068.1:0-14508 GCA_039932615.1 Pseudoxanthomonas sp. | reverse complement strand
GGGCCAAGGTATGCCGCGTGCGCCGCATGGGGTGCCGGGGTCGGCACGCGGGGTCGAAAGGTCGGCGTGCCGGGTCCGGGAGCCGGCGCGGGGGGTCGTGGCGTTGGCGCGCGAGGGTTTTCTGCCGGCGCGCCGGGTCCGCACGGCGGCGCGTGAGGTGCACGGCCCGGCGTGCGGGCTGGACGGGGCCATCCGCCGGTGGCGGCGTCTGCGCGGACTACCGGTTGGCTGGGCTGCGATCGGTTGCCGGGCCCGCCTGCAGGCGCGTGCGGACTTCCCCTTCAAGCCCCTTCAGGCCCCAGGACCTTCCAATCGCGATGGCCTGTTCACTGGCAACCCCGTCAATCCAGGCCGCGCGCAAGGCGGCCAGCGCACCCACGCGATTGCTGCTGGCGCAATGCACCAGCGTCGGCCGTGTGGCCGAGCGCAGCAGCGCGTCGAACGCCTGGACATTGCCCAGGGTCAGGTCGGTGGCGCCGGCAATGGCCAGGTTGCGGTACAGCAACCCCTGGCTGCGCACCGCTGCGGCTTCATCAAAGCCGGGCGTCTCGCTGTCAACGGTCAGGTCGATCACTTCGCGGATGCCACTGCGCCGGATCGAATCGATATCGGCCGGGGCCAGACGCCCGGAAGTAAACGTGCCCGGGACCGGTTCGGCCAGATGCGGCAGCGACGGCAACGCCGCGACCGACGGAACTTTCGTAGCGTTCGTAGCGCAGCCCGCAAGCAACAGGGCAAGCAACGCAAAAGCAATCGACTTCATGGCGTGATCCTCAAGAGCGTGGCCGATGATGCATCACAACCGGTGACGGACAGGCCTGCGTCGCCCAGCCGGCGTCGGGCCTGCAAAAAAAGCACGGTATTTGCCACCCTTGGAGAGGTTGGGCCACGGATTGCCCGGGAAACCGCGGTGCCGACGCTGTTGTCTGTTAATAGCCGGATTCAATACCCGTATTCTCCTGGCAGCGAATGCAACCGGGAAGCCAAAAGGGATCACAAACATTGATCACAAACAGGGATCACTTGCGATGCGTGAGAAAAACATGGGCCTGCCGACTTCACCAATCCGATTCAGCGCGTCCGCTGCGGCGCGGCCTCACGGCACGCAGAAATCGGTGGCTCATCATTCACCCTGATCGCTTCCGCTCTCCGGCGACACCGGGCTATCCGGTTCATCGGCAAGCTCATCATCGGCGAGTCCTTCATCGGCAGGCTGTTCATCGGCAAGTTCACGGCGAAGCCAGGCCCGCGCCTTGATCCAGTCCCGGCGTACGGTGCGGTCGGTAATGCCCAGTGCAAGCGCTGTGTCCTCATCGCTGTAGCCGGCAAAGAAGCGGCACTCAACGACTTGAGCCAGGCGTTCGTCGAGCAGCGCCAACCGTACCAGCGCCTCATGAACATCAATCAGCGACCGGTTGTCCTCTGCGCCGATTTCATGCGACGCGGTCAGCGACTCGACGATCGCGCCGCCGCCGCGTTTGTCCGCCATCGTCTCCCGCGCGTAGTTGACCAGCACGTGGCGCATCGCCAGGGCCGAGGCGCGCAGGAAATGCGCCCGGTCGTTGAATGACGGCGAACGACACAGTTTCAGATAGGCCTCATGGACCAGGGCCGTGGTCCGCAACGTCTCGCCAGCGCCGACCCGGCGACGCTCATGGCGCGCCAGCCGCCTGATGTCGGCATAGAACATCGGCAACAGCTGCTCGGCCGCCTGCCGGATGTCTGCGGGCGCGGAGCTCTGTTGCAAGGAGATGGCGGCGGGATCGTTCATGGCGTTGTGACCGATTCTGTCACAGCCGCAATGGCCGCGATCCCTGTCTCCTGCCGTTTCCCTTCAGGAGTACGCTGGAGCGGCGAGCGGGGTGACCCCGCCTGGATGGAGTGAACTATGGTCCAGGATGCCGTCGAACGTTGGATCCAGGTGGACCGCCTGCTGGACCGTGTGCTGGCGCTGCCCCTCACGGATCGCGCGGCGTTCGTCCAGCAGCAGACCACGGATGATCCGCGCCTGCGTGGCGAGGTGCTGTCGCTGCTGGCGGCACTCGAAACCCGCGATGACCTGCTCGACCGCCCGGCAGTGGAGGCACTGAAGCGCCGGGCGCCCGCACCGGACCTGCCGCCTGGTCACCGCATCGGCGCCTATCGTCTGCTGTCGTTGCTCGGCCGGGGCGGCATGGGCGAGGTCTACCTTGCCGAGCGCGCCGATGGCCAGTTCGAGCAGCGCGTTGCGCTCAAGCTGCTGCGCCAGGATGCCGTCGAACACCTCGGCCTGTTCGTCAGCGAACGCCGGATCCTCGCCCAGCTCGAACATCCGGGGATAGCGCGCCTGTACGACGCCGGCGTCGATGCCGACGGCCGGCCCTACATGGTGATGGAGCTGGTCGAGGGCATCCCGATCACCGACTGGAGCCGGCAACACAACAGCGCCCTCGCGCAGCGCCTCGATCTGTTTACCCAGGTCTGCGAAGCGGTCGCCTATGCCCACCAGCATCTGGTGATCCATCGCGACCTCAAGCCCGCCAACATCCTGGTCACCGACGACGGGCGAATAAAATTGCTGGACTTCGGCGTCGCCAAGTTGCTGTCCGGCGCCGTCGAAGAAGCCACGCGCAATACTCCGCTGACCTTGTCTTACGCGGCCCCGGAGCAGCTGACCCGCACGACGGTGAGCACGGCGACCGATATCTACGCGCTCGGCGTGCTGCTGTTCGAACTACTTACCGGCAAGTTGCCATGGGCGACCGGGCAGACTCCGGTGGCGGTCGCGGTCGACAAGATCCTGCATGAGCCCGCGCCGGCTCCCAGCGTGATCACGGCGGGCACGGCCTCTCTTGCCGTGCCGGCTCGATCGCTGTCCGGCGACCTGGACGCGATCGTTGGCAAGGCATTGCGCAAGACTGCGGCGGATCGCTATGCCACGGTGATCGGTCTGCAGGCAGACGTGCTCAGGCACGTGCGCGGCGAGCCCGTAGCGGCGCGCCAGGGCGCAAGAGCCTACGTACTTGGTCGATTGATTCATCGCTACCGATGGGCAGTGACGGCCGTGACGGCACTGATCGTCGCGTTGGCGGCTGGCCTTGCAGGGACGCTCTGGCAGGCCCATCGCGCGGAAACACAGGCGCGCATTGCCCAGACGCAGGCACAGAACGCAGTCGCGGTGCAGAAGTTCATGGGCGACGTCTTCCGCGCCAATTCGAGCAACCAGGATGATCCGGTCAAGGCGCGCCAGACCACCGCGCGCGAACTGCTGGATATCGGCGCCGGCAATATCGGCCGTACGATGTCCAACGCACCTGCCGCCAGGATCGGCGTGTTGAACCTGCTGGCGGAGCTGTACGACGACCTGGCGCTGGACGATCAGGCCGTGGCAATGCGCAAGCAGGCCGTGGCCGTGACGCGAAAGCTCAATGGTGAAGACTCCACCGAGACCGCGGCTGCATTGATCAACCTCGCCGGGTCGATGCATGCCTCCACCGCGGTCAACCAGCGCGGGCAGACGCTCGACGAAGCCACCGCGATCCTCGACCGAATCCACGATACGTCGTCGATGACGCGCGCAGCGCTGTTCGGAAAACTGTCGGAACACTATGAAAGCCTGGACACCGCACGTGCGCTCGACTACGCCGACCAGCAACTGAAACTGCTGGAGGCCAATCCGCCCTCGACCCATCTTGCCGAAGCGCTGTTCGCGCGTGGCTTGAGCCAGTCGAACGAAAGCGATGCGCGGGCGGCGGCGGCGTCGTTTCGACGCGGCATCAAGGTGTCGCGCGCCGTTGACGGTTTCCCCAATCCCAGTCTTCCGCGCTTGTACGCCTACCTCGGACTATCCTTGTCCCAGCTGCAGGACATCTCCGGCGCGGAACGCAGCGCCCGGCTGGCCTATCGCACCGCAAAAGCGATCAACGGCGAGCGCCACGTCGACACGCTGCAGACCGGGATGCGGCTCGGCCGCCTGCTGTACGACACCGGACGGCCGGGCGAAGGCCTCGCGCTGCTCGAGGCATCAAATCGGCTCGCACTGGATATCCGCGGTGCCGACGACCCTTTCCATACCCCGCAGACCAGGATCGAACTCGGTTTCACCCTGGCGCGTTACGGCTTGCTGGAGCGTGGCCTTGCGCAAATGCAGCTGGCCATCGCCAATCGCCGCGCCAACCGACCGGGCACGCTCTTCCTGGCAACCATGCTCGAAGACGCGGCCTACGCACTCATTGAGATGGGACGCTACGACGAAGCCCGGATCAACCTCGACGAAGCCACGGCGATCAGGTTGAAATCGGGGACTGAGCCCGCTACCGATCCGCTCAGGTTCAACACCGAAAGCCGCATTCGCCTGGCGCTTGTGCAGGGACACATCGATGACGCCCGTTCACTGCTGAAGACCTACTACGTTGATCCGGGCGAGTCGCGGGGTGCCGCACCCGCCGCAATCATGCATGGGATCCTGGCGGCGGACATCGCACTGGCAGCGGGCGACACCGGGTCGGCGATCGGTCAAGCACGGGCCGTGCGCGACCGGATCGCCAAGGCCGGGCTGACGACCTATATGACATCCCAGGCGATGCGCCTGGACGGCATCGAGGGCGAAGCGCTACTGCAATCCGGAACGCCGGGGAAGGCAGAACCGGTGCTGGAACGCACGCTGCAGATGCGCAAGACGCTACTCGATCCAGTGAGCGCGCGCATCGCCGAGGTGCAAGTCGAATTGGCGCGATGCGCACTCGCCCGCGGCGCCATCGCCGATGCCCTGCGCCTGCAGAAGAACGCGGCGGCGATCCAGGCAGCGCACCGGCAGCTCGGCAAGCAGTACCGTGATCCGCTGCGTCGCCTGCAGAGCCGGTTGAAAGCGACGAACGCGCAATCCCGTCGTTAGCCATCTGCGCAGTCTGACGCACTGCATTAGGCGAGAAATCCATTGCACTGAACAGCATGGCATCACGCTTGATCCGTAAGCCGTTCCGAGCGCTGACGTTCGGGCGGAGCGGACTGGCGGTCACGCGCGATACACCGCGCGGCTTGAGGGCGCGGCAACATCAGTGATGTCCGGATCGTTGACGAACCCGTGTTTATTGAAGCGAGCCGGCAATCCTGCCGCCTCTCGCCACAGACACTGCCTTGCTCGTTCCAAGATGCGTTGCCGCCCTGCTCGCGTTCGGGTTTCTCGTTGCCTTGATGTCCGCGTGCGACGAGGCGCCCGGGCAGCGTGGCGCCGCGGCCCGGCCTGGTGGTCCGGCAACCGCTGCCACGGCGGATTCCACTGCAGCCGGCACCGGCGCTTGTCGTCTTCTCACCCAGTCCGACGTCCGCGAAGCTCTGCCGGGTGTGGGCCAAGGCAAGTCGGGAGATTCACTGGCACAGGCCGGCATGCAGGCCTGTGAATGGACTGGGGACCACGGACGCTTCACCGCGCAGATCTCGACTGCCGGCACGGGAACCGCCGATCGCGACATACATGGGCTCGTCGACAGCTTCATCGATCCGATGCGGCGCGATGCGATCGGGCAGATCCGCTTCGAGAACATCACCGGTGTTGGCGATGATGCGACCGCCGTGCTCGAACAGCGGGACGAATCGCGCGGCATCCTGAATGACGTCGCCATCCTCGTCGTGCATCGCGGTGGCGACAGCGAGCGCGCAGCCGTGACGATGTCCGGATCCCGCGCCGCGCCGTGTTCTTGAAGACACGCCGCGCATCCGCCGGCCTGCCTGGATTTCCCCCATGATGCTCCGCGCCTGCCTGCTCGCCGCCTGCCTGCTCGCCCCTCCGGGCCTGGCCCTGCTCGCCACGGGGTGCGCGCGCGCGCCCGATGCCAACGGCCAGGCCGCCGCCAACGATCTCGCCGACAAGCTGGACCTGAAGCCGGCAAACGATGCCCCGCCGCCCGAAGGTCCATGCCGCCTGCTGACGCTCGCGGAGGTCCGTGCGGTATTCCCCGATGTGCAGGAGGGCGTGGAGAACAAGACGCTGCAGCAGTACGGCATGGGCGTGTGCGAATGGACCGGCAGCGGCACCGTGCTCACCGCCCGCACCGAACCTGCCAAGGGCCACACCGCCGAGAACTCGGTCAGGGGGCTGGCTGACGGTTTCATCGATCCGCTCAACGCCGCCGCGAGCCAGCGCGTGCGTTTCGAGCCCATCTCCGGGGTCGGCGACGAGGCGTGGGTGGTGCTGGAGCAGCGCGACGAAAAAAGCGGATTCCTGGCGGACATGGCGTTCATGTCGCTGCGTCGAGGCGACAGCATGGTCACCCTGATGTCCAACGATCTTTCCGGGCGCGATCGCGGCCAGGCGATCGCCGCACTGCGCAAGCTCGGGCAGCAAGTGGCGGGCCGGCTGTGAACGCGCGCAGCGCGATGCGCCGGGCGTCCGTGGTCATGCTGGCCTGTGCGCTGTGGCCGCCGCTGGCTGCCGTTGCCCAGGCCGACGCCGCGCTCGCTCCGCTCGGTGGCGGCGGCGGCGGTGCGTTCACCAGCCGCTGCCCGCAGGGCAAGGTGCTGGCGGGTTTGGAAATCCGGGCCGGCGACGACATCGACTCGGTGCGCGCGCTGTGCGCGACGCCGCTCGGCCGCGATGCGGTCGATCACCCGGTGCCGTTCACCGACCCGTTTGGCGGCGACGGCGGCTCGCCTCGCGGCAGTTTCGTCTGCCCAGACGCAATGCCGGTGGTGACCGGCCTGAGGGTCGAGTCGGAAGGCGAGGACACCACGATCGTCAACGGAATTTCGATGTACTGCGGCAAGGTCGACCGCGTGCAGCCGGAAGATCCGCGGATCGCAGAGCAGTTCATCGCGCCGCGCCTGGGCGGGGATGCCGACGACAACCATGCTTCGTCCGGCGATGCGCTGTGTCCGCCGGGATCCGTCGCGGTCGGCATCGACGGACGCTCCGGCGTATGGCTCGATGCGATCGGCCTGGTGTGCGGCGCGCCGCCGGTCGTCGCGACGACCGCACCACCACCACCGCCCCCGCCCAGACCGCGGCTAGCGCGCGGCGCAATGACCAGCGCGCGAGCCGACATGCGCGGCACGCTGCTGCCAGTCGACGGCAACAACGCACCCACGGTGCCGCCGTCATCGAGCTCGACCGCGACCATCCTCTATGCGGTCGATGACGCCGGCACGCTACGCTGGTACGGCCACGACGGTGCCGGCGATGGGCGCTTCGCCTGGCGCGGCCCCAAGGATGTGCAGACTGGCTTCGGCGACTACCGCAGGATTTTCGCCGGCGGCGCAGGAGTGATCTACGCGATCGACAGCAAGGGCGACCTGCTGCGCTTCCGCCATGACGGTTACGCCAGCGGGACCGGCGGCTGGTCCGGTCCGGTGCGCCTGGCGGACGGTTTCGACCGCTATCCGCAGGTGGTCTCGGTCGGGCACGGCATCCTCTACGCCGTCAACGGCGACGGGCGCCTGCTCTGGTTCCGCGAGAACGGACGCAGCGGCGACAAGAAGGGCCTGGACAAGGGGCGCGAAGTCGACCGCGGCTGGGGCGGCCTGCGCATCGTGCCGGCTGCCGACGGCGTGCTGTATGCGGTGATGCGCGATGGCACGCTGTCACGCACCCGGCATGCCGCCTGGCTGACCGGAGAAGGCCGCGACGTGCCGGGTGCCTGGGACACGCGCATCGCGCTGGGCGGTGACTGGGCGCAGTTCACGCGCGTGCTGGCCACCGACGACCGCATCCTTTACGCGATCAAGCGGGACGGACAGCTGCTGTGGTACCGGCTTGACGACCCGGAAGGCACCCCGACCTGGCAGGGTCCGCGGGTGGTGGGCGTAGGTTGGGGCGGGATGCGCGTGCTGGTGGCGCAGCCATGAGGCGCGGGGAACGGATCAGGGAAATCCCGATACCCGATTCCTTGCAAGGCCTCTTGCTGTCCGTCTGCGCGCTGGCCTGGTCGCTCGTTCCCGTACCGGCCGACGCCGCGCAGCGTGCCCTGCCGTTGCAGGGCGGGCCGGGAGGGGCGCCGTTCGAGGTGCCCTGCGGACAGGGCGCTGTGCTCGCCGGGTTCTTCCTGCGCGCCGGCGACGACATCAACGCCATCAGCCCGATCTGCGTCGTCGCCAGCGGACCGACCAGTGTCGGTGCACCGGCCGACCTGCCCTGGCACGGCGGTGGCGGCGGATCGCCCCGGTTCGTGGTGTGTCCGCGAGCGACGCCCGCGGTCACCGGCATGTACACGATGGCCGAGGGCGCCGACACCGTCGTGCTCAACAGCATCCACCTGGCTTGCGGCGTGGTCGCTGCGGGGCAGGCCGTGGACATCCACTCCGTGGCGAAGTTCGACGCCCCGGCCTACTACAGCAGCGACCTGTTCGCCAAGGATCCGAACTGGAACGGCGAGTACGGATACTGCGGCACGGGCGAGGTCGCGACCGGCGTCCGCGGTCGCTCCGGGGACCTGGTTGATGCGATCGGACTGCTGTGCGAGACCTTGCCGCTTCCTGCCTACGTCGGCTCGATCGGTCGCGTCGGCGGGCCGTCTTCGACTCCACCCGGGCCGCCGATGTCGCTGTGCGAGCGGGCCCGCGATGCGCTGCGTCGTGAATCGCCGGCCGCACCCAACCTGGTCGCGCAGTGCCGCGCCATGGGAGGCACGCCATGACCTGTGCAACCTCTCGCAGCGCGTCGCGGCAAAGTTCCCGGCCGTCCTTTGCCTGGCGCTTGAACGGTTCTGCACGGCCAGCCACTTCAGGGCGGCGCGCAGGCGCAGCCAGCTGCCGGGCAGCGACGCGTGATCGCGCACGCGCAGCGCCAACTCAAGCTGATCGCGATCGCGATCGCGCCTGCGCACGCTGCGCGGATCGACCCGCGCATGGACTACCGGTGAACGGAGGGCGGTCACGAAGCGTGCGAGCCGCACCGCGAATCGCACCTGGAACTCACGTCTGGAGATGTCATCGATGAAATCGCAAGCTTGTTCGACTGCCTGCCTGTTGGTGCTATCCGCACTCGCGGCTTCGCCGGTCGCCGCTGCCGACTTCGGCGCGCGCGCCGTCCTCCAGGGCTGGGATCCGCGCACACCCGACCAATCCCCATCGACGGTGCTGGCGGATCGCCCGGACGGCATCGGCGACGCGCTGCGGCAGATGTGGCCGGATGTGCAGGCGAAGATCTGCGCCACGCTGGTGGCGAAACTCGGCGTCGGCGGCCTGGCCGGCGGCGAGACCCTGCACGACATCCAGTGCCGGCTCGACGATGCGCCACCCTTCGACGTGATCGGGGCGGGGCGCGACGGGCTGCGCGTCACCGCGCCGGTGGGCGCCTATCTCGAGGCATCCTCGACCACGCCCGACCTGGTGTTGGGCGTGGGCCTGGGGCGCGACGCGGACCCGCGCTTTTCCATCGCGGTCACCGCGCACCTGGACATTGCGTTGGCGCTGCAGTCGGCGGGTCCGCTGCTGCGTGCGACGCGCGCGACGGCCAAGTTCGACGCAGCCAGGATCGACTCGCACAACCTGACCGGGGATGTACTCGCATTCGTGGTCGGAACCTGGGCACCGTTCTTCGGTAGCCCGGATTTCAAGGCGCTCGCGGAGCAGGCGATCGACGGAGTTTCGGCCGACATCATCGGGCGGGTCGACGGTGCCCTTGCCCCGCTCAACGCAGCGATCGTCCCGCCGCCGGGCAACGTGCGCCTAGGTGCGCGGGTGCGCAACCGCTATCTCGAGATCGCGTTCGGTCCGCCACCGCGGCTGCCTCCCACGCAGGGCACGGTCAGCGGCACGCTGCGCTGGGATCCGGCCACGTTCACGCCGCGCAAGGGTTGCGCAAGCTTCGCATTGCGCGCGAGCGTGCAGACCGGGCCGGTGCCGATGTTCGCGCCGGATCCCACGCCTCCGAGCCGCACCGTCGGTGTCCTGCAGCTGGCCGACACGGGGCCGGGGAGCTGCGCGTACGTGCTGCAAGGCGTTGCGGATGGCTGGCCCAACGCAATCGCTTCGCAGGTACTGGATCCCCCCGTGGTGCGTGCCGGAACCAGCGGCGACACCCACGTGATCTACGCGCTCGCCGCAGACGGCTGGAGCGGTGCAAACGCGACCCCGGTCCCGGCGATCACCGGTCGCGACTACCGGGTGCGCACGTCCATGCTGCACACCCCGGGCGAACGCATCGACGCGGTGCGCGACGTGCGCTCACGCATCGCCGATCCGCTGGTGGATCCGGACCGCAGCAACGACGCCCTCGTCGTGCCGGCGATCGTGCACGACCGAGCCGTGCAGCAGCGCCCGGCACCGCTGCCGGCGACGCCCGCCGTAGCACCCGCACGGATCCCGTGAAGGCGGCGCCCTTCATTTGCTTACTCGCCCGAGATCGCCCCGGTAGCCTGTCATGCCCTCATTTCCAACTTCCACCCTGCTGGCCGCTGCGCTTGCACTGACCTGCAATGCACGCGCAAGCCATGCCGACCCGCAGGGTCAGGCCGCACGCGGCACGCACGGCGAAGCTTCTGCGCCGACGTTGTCGCAATCGCTGCCGGCGGGTGCACAGGACGACACCCTCCCCGGCGAGCGCGTCACGGGCAATCAGCTGGACCGATATCCAGTCGAGCGGTCGCCGGGTCCGGATCGCGTGACCGCGAGCCGACGCAGCAGCATCGCCTCGCTACTGCTGCCGGGGCATTCCGTCCAGGTCGTCGTGCAATACCCGTTCGCCTATGGCTACCAGGAGACGGGCGGTGCATCGGGTACCGAGCCGAATTCGTGCAGCGCGTTCTTCATCTCGGTACTGCCGGCATCGTCCGCACGGCTCAACGCTCCCGTGCGCATCGACGCGAATCCAGCCATGCGCAATACCAACGGCGCTTATGCATGCGACTACCTTGCCTCTGGTCTGCCGTTCGACGTGCCGCTTCGCGTGCACGTGGCGATGTCCGACCAGCGCGCCGCGGGCAGCGCGATCTGGCTCGGCGGCAGCCAGCCGCAGCCCGCGCCGGGGCAGCGGCGTACCGTCGTCGACGCTGATCGCGAGGTCACATTGAGCGTCGATCAGCCGAACGCGGTGCTGCGATTCGAGATGAACTATCGCGGAGCGCCTTGAGTTCCCCCGCCCCACTTATCGACACTCTTGGAGTCGCGCCATGCCTGTTCCTGGTTCATTGATCCGTCCAACAACGGCGCGCCTATCGGCACCCCACCGCCCGGCGGCCTGGCTGCTCCTGGCGCTGGCATTGATGCTTGTCGGCCGCGCGCATGCCGAACAGCACCTCGACCCGCTCGGCGGGGGCGGTGGCGGCGCGTTCGAGGCGCACTGTCCCGCCGGGCAGCTGCTCGCCGGATTCGACCTGCATGCTGGCGACGATGTGGATGCGATTCGACCCTTGTGCGTGACCGCCTCCGGCCCGCGCGAGACCAGCGCGCCTGCCGCGGAGGGCAACTGGTACGGCGGCAGCGGCGGCGGTCCGGCAAGTGTTGCGTGCAATCGCTACGCCCCGGTGGTCACCGGCATGTATGTGGCCTGGGAAGGCGAAGACACCATCATCGTCAACACCATCCATCTGTTCTGCAGCGACGCAGCGGGGAGGGACGCGTCCAGTGACAGGGCGTCCGCGGTCTTCGATGGGCCCGAAATCGACGGCGGCGCGCCGCCATTCCAGACGTTCCACTTCGCCGACCAACGCACCCAGCGTTGTCCGCAGGGCCAGGTCGCAGTCGGCGTGCACGGGCGTTCCGGAAAATGGCTGGATGCGATCGGACTGATCTGTGGTGCAGCGTTCTCCCCGGCGAGCTCCACCCCCGGTGCGGTGACGGCGATCGGCAAGGTCAACACTGGCACGCCTTCACCGGCCAGGCCGCCGATGTCGATCTGTCAGCGTGCGCGGGACGCCCGCGCGCGGCAATCGCCGGCGGCCGCAGACCTGCAAGCACAGTGCAACGCGTTGCGCGCCACCAGTGCCGTCATCGATCGCCCCGCACTTGCCACAGCGGATGCCGGAAACAGCATGCCCCGGGCGCCGACCGCGTACCTGTACTCGGTCGATCGCGATGGCGCGCTGCGCTGGTTTCGCCAGGACAACGGCGGCCAGTTGCAGGGGTCGCGCAGCGTCGACACATCATGGGACCAGTTCAGGCAGGTCTTCGCCGGCGGCGACGGCGTGATCTACGTGATCACCCAGCGGGGCGCGCTCATGCGCTATCGCCATGCAGGCTACGCCAGCGGCTCGAGTCGCAACGTATCCGGCGCATGGGAAGCGCCGCAGCAGCTGGCATCGGACTGGGGCGAGTACACGCAGGCGTTTTCCGCCGGCCATGGCGTGATCTACGCGATCGCCCGTGACGGCACGCTCAAGTGGTACCGGCACACGGGATTTGCCAACGGCAAGGCGACGCTCGACGGCCCGCGCGATGTCGGGCGCGGATGGAACGGGTTGACCGTGTTTTCCGCCGGTGACGGTGTCATATACACGATCACGCCCGATGGCGTGCTGCGCTGGTACCGGCACGTTGCATTCATGACCGGAGGCGCGCTCGATGCGCCCGGCGCATGGCAGGGGCGTACCCAGGTCGCCGTGGGCTGGGGCGGTTTTGAACATGTGTTCGCGGCCGGTGGCGGCGTCATCTACGTGGTCAGGCAGGACGGCCAGCTGCTGCGCTACCGCCACCTTGGATATCTTACGGGCGCGTCAGCCTGGGACAGTCCGCAGCCGGTCGCCAGCGGCTGGAAACAGCTGCGACAGGCGTTCGCGCAACCCTGACAGCGGGATGATGAACGGTGTGCGGCGATGTCGCCTAGAGGTGTCCGCTTTCGCCGCTGCACCGTGTTTCTTCCCTGTATCGACGGCACGATCCGCGCTTCCGCGCGTTGGCCGTCACGGGAGGCAAGATGACGATCCAGACGGCCGGCCGGGCACTGATCGCCCTGGCCATGACCTATGCGCTGGCCTGCAGCAGCGTCGCCGTGCACGCCGCGCAGGACGAGCATACCGGCACCAGCCAACAGCCTTTGGTCGGCGGTGCGCTGGTTGATGCAAAGACCAGGGAAAGCTACGGGCTGCTGTCACTCGACAACAGCTGCAGTGCATCGCTGCTACGCAACGAATGGGCCATCACCGCTGCGCACTGCGTCGACACTCCGTCGTCGAGCGACCCAAGCGGATTCGTCACCAATGCTGATACCAGCGCCACGCTGACGGCGGCGTGGGCGACACCGCAGCAGCGCCAGTCGCTGCGCATCATCACGTTCCGGCCGCTCGATGTCGCGATTATCCGTCTCTCGCAGCCGTTCATGGTCAACGGCTCGCTATGGGGCTACAACCGCGCAGTGTTCCAGGGCGACCGCGACAACCTGGCATTGACGGTGTTCGGGCGCGGCATCGCGCAGTTCGCGACTGCCAATGTGCGCGCGCTGCGTGACGGCCTGTATCGGGTCGGCCAGTTCACCAGCAGCGACCCGCAATCCGACAGCTACACGATCGCCAGCGCGTCTTCGCAGTGGGTCCTGGGTGGCGACAGCGGCGGCCCCTCGTTCACCCGCGTCGGCAGCGTCGACCAGCTGGTCGGCGTGCATTCCGCGGCATCGCCAACCTGCGTGCAGGGCAAGGCTTGCGGAACGTGGGCTGGACCGGGCCCCGCCCCAGCGGGTTACAGCGTCTGGGACTGGGTGGCAATGACCTCCAACCAGGTCGATGCGCCGGTCGCGCCGGCATGGGCCGACATCGATCGCTATCTCGGTGTCCTGGTGCCGGCGCCGGAACCGTTCGTGGGTCGCTTCAACACTACCCCGGTCGACTACCAGCCGATATGGCTCTACGCGATCAAGCCGACGGGCGAATTGATGTGGTATCGCAAGGAGTCGGGCAGCGCGCCGTGGCTGGGTCCGAAGCAGGTGGGAGTCGGCTGGGCGGGCGGCATTCGCACGGTCATCGCCGCTGGCGGCAACGCGATGTATGCGCTGATGGACGACGGCACGCTGCGCTGGTATCGGCACGATGGCTTCAACGACGGTGCCTTCAAATGGTCCGGCCCGACGGAAGTCGCGCACGGCATGAATTACGCGAAGATCTTCGCCGGCGGCGAGGGCGTCATCTATGCGATCCAGGACGACGGCACGCTGGTCTGGTACCGACACACCGGCTATTCCAGCAACGGCGGTGCCGACACCATGATCGGACCGAAGGTGGTCGGTTCGGGATGGTCCGGCCAGCGCGATGTGTTCTCCGCGGGCCACGGCGCGATCTACGTCGTGCGCAACGATGGCACGTTGTCGTATTACACGCACACCGGTTACCTCACCGGCGAGCCGACGTGGACCCCGCCGCGCAATATCGGCACCGGCTGGAACAGCTTCATCCAGATCGTGTCGGCGGGCGATGGCGTGGTCCTGGGGATCCAGCCCGATGGACAGATGCTGTGGTACCGGTATCGGGGTTTCACCGCGCCGAACCGGATTGCGCGCCTGCAGGACACTTGGGAAGGCCGTACCGCAATCGGCTCGGGCTGGCAGGGCTACAAACAGGTATTCGCACTGCTGCCGGCGCCACCGCAGGCGCCACGCTGATGGCGCGCGTC
>JBDTPP010000067.1:0-14854 GCA_039932615.1 Pseudoxanthomonas sp. | reverse complement strand
CACCAACCACCAACCACCAACCACCAACCACCAACCACCAACCACCAACCACCAACCACTCAAACCCATCCCCGCGAAGCCAGCGACACCGCCGGCCCGTCGCCGACCACGAAATGATCCAGAAGGCGCACTTCGACCAGGGCCAGCGCCTGTTTCAGGCGCGCGGTGACCGCGCGGTCGGCAGCGGAAGGTTCCGCATCACCCGACGGATGGTTGTGGCCCACGATCACCGCCGCTGCGTTGTGGGACAGGGCGCGGCGCACGACTTCGCGCGGGTGCACTTCGGCGCCATCGACCGTGCCCTGGAACAGTTCCTCGAAGGCCAATGCGCGATGGCGGGTGTCGAGGAACAGGGCGGCGAAGACCTCGTGCCCGCGTCCGCGCAGGCGCTGGGAGAAATAACGGCCGGCGCTGGCCGGGTCGGTCAGGACCTCGCCGCGTTCCAGCGCGGCGGCCAGGTGGCGATGGCCCAGCTCCAATGCCGCAGCCAGCTTGCAGGCGCGCGCCGGGCCCAGTCCCGGCAGGCGGGCCAGGCCGGCCGGGTCGTTTTCCAGCAGGACGCGCAACGGTCCGTGTGCGGCCAGCAACTCGCGCGACGTCTGTACCGCATCGCGACCGCGCAGGCCCGAACCCAGGAAGATTGCCAGCAATTCGGCATCCGACAGCACGCCGGCGCCGCGGGCCAGCAGCTTTTCACGGGGTCGTTCTTCGGCAGGCCAGTCGCGTATGTGCATATGACCAGCTTGGCGGGTGTCATGCCCGGGTGGCATCAGGCGGGTTGGGTGCATCGGGTAAGCTAACTGCCTGTTCCGCGATAGGAATTCCCCGACGTGGCAAAAGAACCAGCAAGCCACCTGAAAGGCCAGCACGTCCTGTTGTGCGTCGGCGGCGGCATCGCCGCCTACAAGGCGCTGGAACTGGTGCGCCGGCTGCGCGACGCGGGGGCCGAGGTGCAGGTGGCGATGACCGCAGGCGCGCAGCATTTCGTCACCCCTCTCAGCTTCCAGGCGCTATCCGGCAACCCGACCCGCACCACCCTCTGGGATAGTGCGGCCGAGGCCTCGATGGGCCATATCGAACTGGCGCGCTGGGCCGACCAGATCGTGATCGCACCGGCCACGGCCGACCTGCTGGCCAAGCTGGCGCATGGTTTCGCCGATGATCTGGTCACCACCCTGTGCCTGGCGACGACATCGCAGATAACGATAGCGCCGGCCATGAACCACCGCATGTGGCTGCACCCGGCGACCCAGTCCAACCTCGCCACCCTGCGCGGACGCGGCGTACAGGTGATCGGCCCGGAAGACGGCCCCCTCGCAGAAGGTGAATCCGGCCCCGGCCGCCTGAGTGAACCGGAATCCATCGTGGCTGCGCTGGTTTCCGGCAACGTCGCAACATCGGTCAAGGACAACGCCTTGAAGGGCTTGAAAGTAGTGGTCAGCGCGGGCCCGACCTATGAGGACCTGGATCCGGTCCGCTACCTGGGCAACCGCAGCAGCGGCAAGATGGGTTTCGCCGTGGCCGACAGCGCGCGCAGGCGCGGGGCCGAAGTGGTGCTCGTGTCGGGGCCGGTGCACCTGCCCACGCCGCCAGGGGTCAGGCGCGTTGACGTACGTTCGGCTGCACAAATGCATGAGGCGGTGTTTGCCGCCTTTCCCGCCGACATCTATATAGGCGCGGCTGCCGTCGCCGATTACACCCCGCGCGCGCCGGCCGCCAACAAGATCAAGAAATCAAACGAATCGCTGGCCCTGGACCTGGTGCGCACACCGGACATCCTTGCGCAAGTCGCTGCGCAGACCCAGGCGCTGAAGCTGGTCGTGGGCTTCGCCGCCGAAACAGAGAACGTCGCTGGCTATGCGCGCGGGAAACTGGTGGCCAAGCACCTGGACCTGATCGTGGCCAATCGCGTTGGCGTGGCCGATGGCGGTTTCGAAAGCGACCAGAACGCCATGACCGCGTTCTGGCAGGACGGCGAACGGGTATTCCCGCCCGGCCCCAAGACCCGCCTGGCCGACGAACTGATCGACCTGATCGTGGAGCGCCTGGACGCATGAGCGGCCCCGCTATCCAGGCGATTGAAGTCAAGTTGCTGGACCCGCGTTTCGGCGATGAATGGCCGTTGCCGGCTTACGCGACCGCGGCCAGTGCGGGCATGGATCTGCGTGCCGCCTTGGAAGCGCCGCTGATTTTGGGGGCGGGCGAGACCGCCCTGGTGCCCAGCGGAATATCGATCCATCTGGCCGACCCGCATCTATGCGCGGTGGTCTTGCCGCGTTCGGGCCTGGGTCATCGCCATGGCATCGTGCTCGGCAATGGAACCGGCCTGATCGATGCCGATTACCAGGGTCCGTTGCTGATCAGCGTGTGGAACCGCAGCGCCGACGCGTTCACCCTCCAGCCCGGCGATCGCATCGCGCAACTGGTTGTGCTGCCGGTCACGCGGGTAAGCTTGCAGGTAGTGGATACTTTTGCGGATAGCGCGCGTGGCGAAGGGGGCTTCGGCCACACGGGCGTCCGCTGAACAGGGCAACAGGAACGATGGCTGAGAACAAACCAGGCAGGTCGCAATCGTCGGCTTCGGATCTGCGGCGTGCGCTGCCCATGCTGGCGGTGCTGTTTGCGTTGCTTGCGATCTGGCTGGGTTGGAGCGGCGTGCGCCAATGGCAGGACGCCCGGCTGGAAGCCGGCCTGACCCAGGCGCGCGATTCGGTGCTTGCTTCCGCCCAGCAAACCCTGCAGGCGCAGGCCAGGCAATTCGCCGATCGGCTTGCGGCGCCGCCGGTGCAGGCCGCCTTGCGCGCTGGCGATACCACGACCGCTGCCGCGGCCCTCAGCGAAGGCTGGAAAGGAGCGGGCCAGGCGCAGATCGTGCCGGCCGACCTGGATGCGGCGTATTTGCCAACCTCTCAGATGGGTTTCAGCAAGCTGGCCTTGCTGGAAGCCGCGCTGACCGAAGATAAGCCCCTTGCCCGCGTGGTCCGCGACGGCCAGCGCAGCGCGCTGGGCGTCGCGGCACCTGCGCAAGGCGGCAATGTGGCTTACGTAAGCTTGCCCTTGAGCGTACTGACCGACGCCCTGGACCACGCCGGGGTTCCGTCCAGTGCCTATGTCGCGCTGCGCCAGGGTAACTACACCGTGCTGCAGAAGGGCAGCGCCAGCCTGGCCGACGCGGCCGAGGGCCTGGCCCGCCCGATCGGCAAGACCGGACTGCGCGTGGTTGCCGCCATTCCCGACGGCACTGAAGGACCGATGGGTCTGGGCGCCATCGCCAGCCTGGTCGTGGCAACGATCTGCGGATTGCTCGCCGTCCTGGTCTTGATGGTGGCGCGCGGACGCTTGAACCTGCTGCGTTCCCGCACCGGTGGCAGCGTCGACGAAAACGAGCCCACCCTGGGCCAGAGCCTGGAACGCGAACCGTTGCCGCAGCCGCCGGTGCGCGAGGCTAGCGGCGAAGAAACCGATGCCTTTACGCCTACCGGTAGTCACATTGAAGTGGACCCTGGCATCTTCCGCGCCTACGACATCCGCGGCGTGGTCGGCACCACGCTGAGCGTGGAGGTCGCCGAACGCATCGGCCAGGCCATTGGTTCGGTGATGGAGGAACAGGGCTTGTTCGATATCGTGGTCGGCCGCGACGGCCGCCTGTCCGGTCCCGAGCTCGCCGGCGGTTTGATCGAGGGCCTGCGCAAGGCCGGTCGCAACGTGATCGACATTGGCCTGGCGCCAACCCCGGTGGCCTATTTCGCTGCCTTCCACCTGCGCACCGGCAGCAGCGTGGCGGTCACCGGCAGCCACAATCCTCCCGACTACAACGGCTTCAAGATCGTGATCGGCGGGCAGACCCTGTCCGGCGAATCCATCACCGACCTGTACACGCGGATCAGCGAAAACCGCCTGCACCAGACCGCGATGCCAGGCACCCTGACCGAGCGCAGCGTGTCCGCCGACTACATCCAGCGCATCGCCGACGACGTGCAACTGGATCGGCCCCTCAAGGTGGTGGTGGATGCCGGCAATGGCGTGGCCGGCGAAATCGCCCCGCAGTTGCTGGAAGCGATCGGCGCCGAGGTCATCCCGCTGTATTGCGACGTGGACGGCACCTTCCCCAATCATCATCCCGACCCCAGCGACCCGCACAACCTGGAAGACCTGATCCAGTCCGTGAAGCGCTTTGATGCCGACCTCGGCCTGGCCTTCGATGGCGATGGCGACCGCCTGGGCGTGGTGACCAAGGAAGGCGGAATCATCTTCCCCGACCGCCTGCTGATGCTGTTCGCGGCCGACGTGCTGGAGCGCAACCCCGGTGCGCTGGTGATCTACGACGTGAAGTGCACCGGCAAGTTGCAGGGCTGGATACTGCGCCATGGCGGCACGCCGCTGATGTGGCAGACAGGGCATTCGCTGATCAAGGGCAAGATGCGCGAAACCGGCGCCGAACTGGCCGGCGAGATGAGCGGACACTTCTTCTTCCAGGAACGCTGGTACGGTTTCGACGACGGCCTGTACTCGGCCGCGCGACTGCTGGAAATCCTGGCCGCGCGCGCAGAGACGCCCAGCGAAGTGCTTGATGCGCTGCCCAACGCGCTCTCCACGCCAGAGATCAAGGTGCCGGTGGAAGCAGGCAATGCGCATGAAATCGTGGCGCGCTTCGTCGCCAGCGCCCAGTTCGAGGGCGCACGCCTGACCACCATCGACGGCCTGCGTGCCGACTGGGAAGACGGTTGGGGATTGGTGCGCGCCTCCAACACTACGCCGATCCTGGTGCTGCGCTTCGAGGCCGACAACAAGGAAGCACTGGTCCGGATCACGGACGATTTCCGTGCCCACCTGGCCAAGGTGGCGCCGGAAGTGAAAGCCACGTTCTGAGCCACAACGCGGGTCTAGGCCCACCTTCCCGAATCTGGCCCTTTGCGGAATACAGCGACTGCGAGAAGCGGTGGGCCGAAGGCCCACCCTACGTTTACTTGGTCTTGGCTTCCGCCATCGCCGTCCCGGCCTCTGGGGCCGGCGGCGCCGTTTCGACGCTTTTCAATTCCCGGTAGCGGCGGGTGATGTCGGTGATTTCCACGTCCAGCTCCGCGCGCTGCCGCTCGAAGCTGGCCTGCAACTGGCGTTGGCGCAACAGTTCGCGGTGACGGCTGCGGATGTTCTCGGCCATCACTGGCGCGACCGGCTTGCCCTCCAGTTCCCGATCACCGGCGGTCTGCAGCATGGTCACCAGGCCCTCGCGCAGGCTGGTGACGTTGTAGCGAGCGGTGCGGATGCTGTTGTCGACGATGCTGGTGCGCTCATTGAAGACCCGGCGCAGATCGTCCTCGCTCTGGTAGGACATCAGCATGGCCTGTTCGGTGCGCCGCCGGGTATCAGCGGCGGCTTGGTCGACCTGGCGCTGCTGCTCGTCGGAAGCGGCCTGCGCGCGCTCTTCCTCGCTCATCGCGCGCGCCACCGAGGCGGTACGCATACCACTTTTTGCGTTGATTTCGTCGCGCGCACGATTGACTGCGTCGGCCGGCAACGCGTCGCTGCAGGTGCGCTGTCCGTTCTCGTTCCAGCAATAGAGCTTCTTGGCCGGTGCATCGGCCTTCTGCGCCAGCGCCGGCAGGGAAATCGCGGCGCCAAGAAACAGCAAGAGCAATGAATTTTTCTGCATGTCCGGCGACCCTTTCGCTCAGTTCGATGAACCGCTGCCATAGCTGGCACGATAGGCAAGCAGGCGGTCGCGGTGGGTGACAAGTTCAGCGCTTTCGCCAGCGAAAGCAAGCAGGTCGTGAAGATTCGCCACTGCAATCACGGTCGCGCCGGTCTCGGCGGCCACGGCCTGGGCGGCCGAGCGACGATCACCGCCCTCGCCGGCCTCGCCCAGCATTTCCTGGCGATCCAGCGCAACCACAATCCCGGCAACCACGCCGCCACCGGCGTGGATCATTCCCAGCGCCTCGCGAATGGCGGTGCCGGCGGTGATCACGTCATCGACAATCAGCACCCGGCGTTCTTCCAGCGGCGCGCCGATCAGCATGCCGCCCTCGCCATGGGCCTTGGCTTCCTTGCGGTTGAAGGTCACGGGCAGGTCACGGCCGCGGCGCGACAGTTCGCAGGCCAGCGCAGTCGCTAAGGGGATGCCTTTGTACGCCGGGCCGAAGAGCAGGTCGAACTGGACCCCCGAGGCTTCCACTGCATCGGCGTAACAGGCGGCCAGCTCGGCCAGCCGGGTGCCGCTGTCGAAACGGCCGGCGTTGAAGAAGTACGGACTCAGCCGGCCCGATTTCAGGGTGAATTCGCCGAAGCGCAGGGCCTGGGAATGCAGGGCCAATTGCAGGAAGCGGCTGCGGTGATCGCTCATGGGCGTGTCCTGCTGTGGGGTACTGGCAAGCCTAGCCCAAAGCCGCCGCGGCCGGCCACTCCGCGACGCCTCCCTGCATGCCAGTCCGCACATCGCAGTTCGTGCACAATCGGGCTTTGGCCTAACGCAAGCGTGTCCATGAGAATCATCAGCTTCAATGCCAACGGCCTGCGTTCGGCGGCCAGCAAGGGTTTCTTCGACTGGTTCACGACGCAGGATGCCGACGTGCTGTGCGTGCAGGAAACCAAGGCCCAGGAACACCAGCTTGCCGGGGCCGAATTCCTGCCGGCCGGCTACAAGGTCTGGTTCCGCGACGCCAGCACCAAGAAGGGCTACAGCGGCGTGGCGATCTACAGCAAACGCGAGCCGGACGAGGTGCGTACGGCGCTGGGCTGGGCGGAATTCGACGAGGAAGGGCGCTACCTGGAAGCGCGTTTCGGCAAGCTGAGCGTGGTTTCGTTCTATATCCCGTCCGGTTCCTCGGGTGAGCTGCGCCAGGGGTTCAAGTTCCAGGTCATGGACTGGCTGGCGCCGATCCTGGAAGAGTGGCGCAACAGCGGTCGTGACTACGTGCTGTGCGGCGACTGGAACATCGTGCGTTCCGCACTGGACATCCGCAACTGGAAATCCAACCAGAAGAATTCCGGTTGCCTGCCGGTCGAGCGCGACTGGCTCAATGGCTTGTGCACCGACGAGGGTGGCTGGGTTGACGCCTATCGCGCCCTGCATCCCGAAGGCCAGGACTACACCTGGTGGAGCAACCGCGGCGCGGCGCGCGCCAACAACGTGGGTTGGCGCATCGACTACCAGATCGTGACCCCGGCGCTGCGTGTCAAGCTGGAGGCCTGCTCCATCCATACCGCGACGCGGTTTTCAGACCACGCGCCTTTCACGGTCGACTACAGGGACTGAGCGGGCCCAATTCAACTGCCGTCGGCCGCCTGGCGTACATCGGTCTCGGCGATGGAGGCGTCGATCAATCCCTTCTTCAGCATCCAGGCGAAAAGCACCACGCCGGGCAAGGCCGCCAGGGTGGTCAGCAGGTAGAAGTTGACGTAGCCCATGCTTTCGATCAGGCCGCCGGCCGTCGTTCCGGTGATGAAGCGGCCAACAATGGAAGCGGCTGCCGACAGCAGGGCGAACTGGGTCGCCGTGAACGACAGGTTGCACAGTGCTGACAGGTAGGCGACCACGGCCACGCCGCCGATGCCGCTGGCGAAGTTCTCGAAGCAGATGGTGAAGGCCAGCACGGCATTGCTGTGGCCCGTATACGCCAGCGCCGCGAACGACAGGTTGGAGACGGCCATCAGCACCAGGCTCGACATCACCGCGCGCTTCATGCCCATGCGCGCATACAGCACGCCGCCGACGAAGATCCCGACCAGGAAAGCGACGAATCCGAAGCCCACGTCGTAGAGCGCAATCTCGTCGTTGGTGAAGTGCAGGTCGTTCAGCAGCAGGCGCACCGTCAGGTTGGCCAGGGTGTCGCCGATCTTGTGCAGCAGGATGAACAGAAGCACCAGCCAGGCGCCGTTCCGCTTGAAGAATTCGGTCAGCGGTTCGACCACGCCTGCCAATGCCGCGGCAAAACCACGACGGGGTTTGGGATCGCGGTGCCGCTCGGGTTCGCCCAGCCAGAGACCGGCAATGACCGCCGGCAACGCGAAAGCCGCGCAGACCGCGTAGGCGACCTGCCAGCCGGATGATCCTGCGACCAGCAAGGCCAACGCGCCCGCGCTGACGGATCCTATGCGCCAGCCGTACTGCGACATGCCCGAACCCACGCCCAGTTGTTCGGGTTTGAGAAGTTCGATGCGGTACGCGTCGATGACGATATCGAACGTGGCACCTGCGATGCCCACGAGTATGGCGGCCGTGGCCACCCGGGACAGGCTGGCGGACGGGTCGGTCACCCCCAGGAACACCACGGCAGCTGCCACCGCTGCGGCCGACAGCCATAACCAGGAACGGCGCTGGCCAAAGCGTCCCAGCAGCGGCAGATGTACCTTGTCGACCAGTGGCGCCCAGAGGAACTTGAAGTTGTAGACCAGGAACGCAAGCGAAAACGCGGTAACGCTTTTCTTGTCGATGCCATCCTGGGCCAGGCGAGTGGTCAGCGTGGCGCCGATCATGGCGTAAGGGAATCCGGATGAAATGCCGAGCAGCAGCGCGCCCAACGGGCCGGGTTCCAGATAGGGCTTGAGCCAGCCGGGAAGCCCGGCGGCCGGTTGATTCGATTGCGCTGTGGTGTCGTCGGTCATCGGGCAATGCTAACCGGCTCGCCGGGTCACAGGTGTTCGATCGGCGATGTACTCAGGCCTGGAGGGTCGTCTGCCTCGCAGGCGCCCGGGATATTGGGCATGATGGCGCCGCTGCAACGTCGCGTGGTAACAGGAGGCACGGCCTTGACCGACATAGTCATGAAGGACATAGACCCGGTGCTGGCTGACCGCATCCGACGGGTCGCCGAAGCGCGGGGCTGGAACATGCACGACACGCTGTTTCATCTGATCGAGCAGGGACTGTTCGTTACCGAATCCGAGGTGCGCAGCGGCTTCAACGACAAGGAAGTGGACGTGCTGTCGGAGGCCATCACCGCATTGAAGGAAGTGCCGCGTGGGCACGGTTTCGGCTAGCGTCAACAGGTCCGATCAGGCCGGGTAGATCGCGCCAAGTACCCGCAGCCCCTTCGCGCCGGTCACGCCGGGCAGGTTGCCAGGCCTCCCGGCCAGGGTTTCCCGCGCCAGCCAGGCGAAGCCCATGGCTTCCACGTAATCCGGGTCCAGCCCGTGGGCGGACGTGGATTCCACGGTCGCCGCCGGCATGCGCGCCGCAAGCCGCGCCATCAGCGCCGCATTGTGAACACCGCCACCGCAAACCATTACGCGCGCCGTATCCGGCTGGGTGGCCTGCAGGGCATCAGCCACGGTAACGGCGGTCAGTTCCAGCAAGGTTGCCTGTACGTCGGCCGGGCGTTGCGCCGCTGCGCCCAGCCGGCACTCCAGCCAGGACAGGTGGAACTGTTCGCGCCCAGTACTTTTGGGCGGCGGCAGCGTGAACCAGGGATCGTCAAGCAACCGCGCCAGCAAACCCGCATCGAGATTGCCGCTGGCGGCGAAGGCGCCGTTGGCATCGTAGGGTTTGCCGAGGTGGCGCTCACACCACGCATCCATCAGCGCGTTGGCCGGCCCGGTGTCAAAGCCGCGCACGTCGTCCGGATCCCCACCCGCACGTTTCGGCAGCAGGGTTAGATTGCCTATGCCGCCCAGGTTCAGTACGGCGCGGTCTTCTGATTCCGAGCGCAATCTTGCCGCGTGGAAGGCCGGCATCAGCGGCGCGCCATGGCCCCCGGCGGCGACATCGCGGCGGCGGAAATCAGCGACAGTGGTAATGCCGGTGCGTTCGGCAATGATGTTGCCGTCGCCCATCTGCCAGGTGAAGGCGGCCTTCGATTCAGGGCGATGACGTACGGTTTGCCCGTGCGAACCGATCGCGCGCACCTCGGCGGAGTCGATCCCGGCCTCTTCGATGGCCCGCTTGGCGATGTCGGCGAAGGTGCGGGCCAGGGTGGTGTCCAGTTCGCCTAGCTCATCGAGCGAAGTCGCGGCGCCGCCCTGGCCCAACGCGATCAGGCGCGCACGCATGACCCCGTCCCAGGGATAGGTGTGGCCGAAGACCAGTTCGCAATGCGGTTCGAAACGCACCAGCGCGGCATCGATGCCGTCGGCGCTGGTGCCGGAAATAAGGCCCAGGTAGAGCTGGGCGGGGTGGTCTGGCATGCGTGGGCCGGGAAGGAAACGATGGATTTCGTGGGCCAAGCATCGCGCCCCGGACCGGCGCCCACAAGGGCGCGGTCGCAGGTATCAGCGCTTCCTGGTGGTCAGCGCGGCGGCCATTGCGGTCTGGGTGGGTGCGGGCACCTGGTCCACATCGGCATAGATGATGTTCTCCACCGTGCGGATACGCGACAGCGCATTGGCGGTGTAGGTGCGGAACGAAGCCAACTGCGGGCCGGCCAGTGGTTCCGGCGGCGGCATGGTGATCGACAGCGGGTTGCGGTGCACGCCGTTGACCCGGAATTCGTAATGCAGATGCGGGCCGGTAGCCATGCCGGTGGAGCCCACGTAGCCGATCACCGTGCCCTGGGCGATGCGCTGGCCGACCTTGATCTTGCCGAAGCGGGACATGTGCCCGTACAGCGTGGTGTAGCCGCGGCCATGGTCAAGGATCACGACATTGCCATAGCCGTTCTGCCGGCCAGCGAACTGCACCCGTGAATCGCCCGCAGCCATGATCGGAGTGCCGGTGGAAGCGGCGTAGTCCACGCCCTTGTGCATGCGCATCTTGCCCAGGATCGGGTGCTTGCGCGCACCGAAACTTGAGCTTAGCCGCGCATAGGGAATGGGCATGCGGATGAAAGTTTTCTTCAGCGGGCGTCCCTGTGCGGTGAAGTATTCGGGCTTTTCACCAATGCGTGCGTAACGGAAGCCGGAATACAGCTTGCCGTCGACGGTGAAGGTCGCGGCCTGCACCGGACTGGTGCTGATCAGTTCGCCTTCGCGCCAGGTCTGCTCCACGACCACGCTGAAGCGATCATCGGCATCCAGGTCGGAATTGAAATCGATGTCGTACTTGAAGATCTCATCGGTCATCGAATTGATGTTGGCCGCAGTGAGGCCGGCCTGGCGCGCGGAGCGGTTGAGCGAGCGGCCGACCTTGCCGCTCAGTACCACGGTGCGGGTAGCGGTTTCGCGGGCGACCACCTTTTCATAGACCTTGTCGCCATCGAGGGTCAGTTCGACGCGATGATCAGTGTCGCGGTCATAACGCAGGCTGCGCAGTCCGCCAGCCACCGGCAGATCGAAAGCCAGTTCGCTGCCGGGCTTTAGCCTGGCCAGCGCGGCTTTTGCATCGGCGCTCTTGAGGATTCGCCGCAGGGTTTCCTTGGGAATGCCCAAATCCTTGAACAGCGAAGAAAGCGTCTGCCCCGGCTTCACCTTGATCACTTGCCAGCTGTCGCCGACGACACCCGCCCGCCGCGCGCCGGACAACTCCGGCAGGTCCAGGCTGAGTACGGCGTGCGGTTCGGCGGCCGGCACCTGCATCACCGTGGAGAAACCGGGCACGATGGTCGCGAGCATCACCCCGATGGTGGTGAACAGGCTCGCGTGGATCCATTGCCGCCGGGTCCATCGCCTTGCAGAGAGGTGCGCTCTCATTTGATGATGCAGCGTGGAGTCGCGGAGGATCTCCAGGCGTTCCTTGAAACGCTGCGTGCGGCCGGGGCCGTCAACGGGATCGTGCATCTGGCGGTCTTCCCCGGGCCCAAGACGGCGAGCCCAATCGCGGTACCATAAACACACGAAATGTTCGCGTCAAACCATTGAGTCGAATAGCTTTTTTGACTGGCGTCACGCTTAACTTTCGTTTAACTTCAGATTCACCTTTGTCAGGTGCGCCCATGTGCCTGTTCATGAATTGGGAACCCAGCCTTTGCCCCATACAGCAGCTCTTGAACTGATCGCCCGCGGCGCCGACGAAATCCTGAAGCGCGAGGAGCTGGAAGCGCGTCTGAAGCTGGGCCGGCCTTTGCGGGTCAAGGCCGGGTTCGACCCCACCGCGCCCGACCTGCATATTGGCCACACCGTCCTGCTGAACAAGATGCGCCAGTTCCAGGACCTGGGTCACCAGGTGATTTTCCTGATCGGCGACTTCACCGGCATGATCGGCGACCCCAGCGGCAAGAACGTGACCCGCAAGCCGTTGACCCGCGAGGACGTGGAAGCCAACGCCCGCACCTATGCCGACCAGGTGTTCAAGGTGCTGGATCGGGAAAAGACCGAACTGCGCTTCAACTCGGAATGGTTCGGGCAGATGTCCGCCGCCGACCTGATCAAGCTGGCCGGCCAGCACACCGTGGCGCGCATGCTGGAGCGTGACGATTTCGCCAAGCGCTACGTCGCGCAACAGTCGATAGCAATCCACGAATTCCTGTATCCGCTGGTCCAGGGCTACGACTCGGTGGCGCTCAAGGCGGACGTGGAATTGGGCGGCACCGACCAGAAGTTCAACCTGCTGATGGGCCGCGGCCTGCAGGAGCACCACGGCCAGCCGCCGCAGATCGTGCTGACCATGCCGCTGCTGGAAGGACTGGACGGGGTCAACAAGATGTCCAAGTCGCTGGGCAATTACATCGGTATCAGCGAGCCGGCCATCGATATCGTCACCAAGACCATGAAGATCGGCGATGCGCTGATGTGGCGGTGGATCGAGCTGCTCAGCTTCGATATCGGCGTGGCCGAAGCAAAATTCCTGCAGACCGAAGTGGCCGCGGGCGCGCTTAACCCCCGCGACATCAAACTGCGCCTGGCTCGGGAGCTGACGACCCGTTTCCACGATGCCAGGCAGGCCGAACAAGCCATCGCCGGCTGGCGTGCGGTGGTCCGCGGCGAAGGCGATACCTCATTGTTGCCGTTGCAGGACGTCAGCGTGCCTGCCGAAGGGATGCGCATCGCCGCCTTGCTGACCGCCGCCGGCATCACCCCCAGCAACGGCGAGGCCACGCGCAAGCTCAAGGAGCGCGCGGTGCGCGTGGATGGCGCCGTGGTCGAAGACCCCCAGGCCCATTTCAACCCCGGCTTCGAGGGCGTATTGCAGGTCGGCAAACGCAATTTCGCCCGCGTGCGCCTGCTGCCTGGCTGAAGAAACAAGCCCGCACGCAGGAAAAACGTAGTCAGCCGCTGGTCTGGCACGCGATTCATGCGCCAGCATTTTCCAGTGAAGCTGTTCCGGCACTCGCGCGGCTTATTGACAGGTCCTGGTGGAGAAGGTGGTGGCGCCAGACTTGGCCAAGCCAGCGCGACGCAATGCCGGGATTACGCTGCAACCCGACGCACATTGCTGCGCGGAATCGGCGATGAGCCCCGCTCATCCGTCATGAACCGCCGCTTGGACCCGCTTGGATGCCGGGAGCGGCGAGGGCAGGCGAAGTGCATATCCACTTTTGCCCTGTTTGCCCCTCGCCTGGCGCCATTTAGTCTGAGTCGATCGAGGCGGTACGGTTCGGATTGGCAATGGATCTGATCAAACGCGCTTGGCAATCGTGTTGCGGCGAGACCAGGATCAGTGGAATCGGGCTGTCCACCGGGCTGTTCCCGTGATCCAACGCTTATTAAGTGTGCGGCAGTCGAAAGCTCTCGATTCCAGGGGACCTCCGCACTGCACCTGCGGGTCTGCGGACTGCAGAAATGCCAGCCCGCAGCGATGGCAGGGCAAGCCCTCAGTTTTTCGCGGGCAGGATCCGGCAAACCGCCTGGCAAAGGGCCACGATCTCGCCCTCCGGATTTCGCGCCTCGCCGGCCAGGTAAAGCGTTGCACGCGTGCGCTCGGTCAAACGCGCTACGCAGGTAATGAAGCGGGTTTCCGGCGTTACCGGGCGCAAATATTGGGTATTCAGTGCACTGGTCACACTGGGTGGCGCAATCAGGTACGAGAAAGGCCCAAGCGTATTGTCCAGCGCCGCCACGATGTAGCCGCCTTGCATGTGCCCCAGTGGATTGGCGTAACGCGCCAATACCGGGAAACGCACGGAAAGCGATACGCCTTCCTCGTATTCAAGCGGTTCGCCCTGCATATCAAGCAGGCAGGCAGGCGGAATCTGCAGTGGCATGCCTTCCGGAGCCATGGATTGCAGGCGGTCGCTGACGGTCTTGCCGGTGATTGAAACCATTGTGAGTTTCCCTTGGAAGGAGAAGATTTGCTGATTGTGACCTGGCTTGGAAGCCGAAACCCTTGCCCCGTCTCGCTGGTTGTCCCCAGGCACAGAATTATTTCAATTACCCCCTTCCCAAAAGGATTTCGCCCGTCCATAATTCGCCCCCGCTTGCAGCAGCGACAACGGTTTCGGCCGGTAAGCAGCGGCAAGGGGCGAAGCGGCAAAATCTCGGAAATGAGGTGTTGACGTTATCGGAAGCCCCCCTATAATGGGCGGCTCACTCGGACACAACGGCGCCAACACGGCAAGGTTTGAAACGAGGGAAGCGAAAAGATCTTGGAATAAGATGTTGACGCTTCCAGAAACACCCCGCATAATGTGCGGCTCGCCTCGGCGGAAACGACGGGGTCAACGAGGAAGGCGCTGAGGCCAACTTCGAAGCTCTTTGACAGTGTGCGCAGGTGACTTGTGTGGACGCCTGCAGGAAGGACTAGCTGTCCATCTTGCAGACGTTCGATTCATGAGCATCTTGTAATTAGTAATTTGCAAGCGATACGTATAGCTAAGAATCAAACGTTCTGCATTTTCAAAGTATTGGCCGCAAGGCCTGTAATTTTAAGTGAAGAGTTTGATCCTGGCTCAGAGTGAACGCTGGCGGTAGGCCTAACACATGCAAGTCGAACGGCAGCACAGGAGAGCTTGCTCTCTGGGTGGCGAGTGGCGGACGGGTGAGGAATACATCGGAATCTACCTTTTCGTGGGGGATAACGTAGGGAAACTTACGCTAATACCGCATA
>JBDTPP010000066.1:0-14866 GCA_039932615.1 Pseudoxanthomonas sp. | reverse complement strand
CGCGACGAGGCGCTGCGCGCCGACCGCCAGCTCGAGTTCACCCAGCTGGACATGGAGTTCGCCTTCGTCCGCGAGCGTGATGTGCAGGACACCACCGAGGACATGATCCGCACGGTGTTCCGCGAGGTGATGCAGGTGGAACTGTCCGCCGAATTCCCGCGCCTGACCTGGGCTGAAGCGATGCGTCGCTTCGGTTCGGACAAACCCGACTTGCGCAATCCACTGGAACTGATGGATGTAGCGGAATTGGTCAAGGACAGTGAGTTCAAGGTGTTCACCGACTGGGCCGGTAACCCGGAAGGCCGTATCGCCGCGCTGCGCATTCCGGGCGGTGCGGTGCTGTCGCGCAAGCAGCTCGACGACCTGGGCGCGCATGCGGCCAAATACGGCGCCAAGGGCCTGGCCTACATCAAGCTGGGCGCGAACGGCGAAGTAAGCTCGCCAATCACCAAGTTCTTTGCCGAAGCCCCGTTTGCCGCACTCATCGCCGCCACGGGAATGCAGAACGGCGACCTTGTGTTCTTCGGCGCCGGCAAATACAACACCGTCAGCGACTTCATGGGCGCGCTGCGACTGAAGGTCGGCAAGGACATGAACCTGGTGGAAGACCGCTGGGCGCCATTGTGGGTCACCGACTTCCCGATGTTCGAGTGGGACGAGGAAGCGCAGCGCTACGTGGCCCTGCATCACCCCTTCACCGCGCCGGCGGTGGACGACATTGCCGACCTGCGCACCAATGCGAAGACCGCGGTGTCGCGCGGCTACGACATGGTCCTCAACGGGAATGAAATTGGTGGCGGTTCGATCCGCATCCATCGACCCGATATGCAGAGCGCGGTGTTCGAGCTGCTTGGCATTGGCGCAGAAGAAGCGGAGTCCAAGTTCGGCTTCCTGCTCGACGCGTTGAAGTACGGCGCACCTCCGCATGGCGGCATCGCTTTCGGCATCGACCGTATCGCCGCGCTGATGGCCGGCACCGAATCGATCCGCGACGTCATTGCCTTCCCCAAGACCACCACCGCGCAGTGCCTGATGACAGGTGCACCGTCGCCGATCCCCGATGCGCAGCTGGCCGAAGTGCATGTATCGGTGCGTCCGCGAGCAGAAAAGCCGTCCGCATGAGGGAACGATGAGCGACGAATTCCAGATCCGCCGCGCCACGCCGGACGATGCGCAGGCGATGTCGCGGATTGCCACTGACACGTTCGTGGAGACGTTCGGGCATCTGTATCCGCCGGAAGACCTGGCCTACTTCCTGTTGAACTCCTATTCGCCGGCGGCGCAACGGGAAATGCTGGAGAAAAGCTCCACTGCGATGTGGCTGCTGGAACGCGATGGGGTTGCGCTCGGGCATGCCTGCGCCGGCGCATGCGGCCTGCCGCACGCGGAAGTCGTCGAAGGCGACGGCGAACTCAAGCGATTGTATGTACTGCGCGAGGCGCACAACCAGGGATGGGGTGCGCAGCTGTTCGCGACGGCGCTCGACTGGCTGGAAAAAGACGGGCCGCGCACGCTGTGGATTGGCGTGTGGTCGGAGAACGCCGGTGCGCAGCGCTTTTATTCACGCTACGGCTTCGAGCGGGTTGGCGAATACAAATTCCCGGTCGGCGACACCCTGGATGATGAGTTCATCCTGCGCAGACTTCCCTCCTCCCAAGGGTAGAAGGGAAGTCCTCATGACCCAGCGCGTCCTGCTCCTGCACGGAATCTGGAATGCAAAGGCCTGGCTGGTCCCGCTGGCGGCGCGTCTGCGTGCGGGTGGATTCGACACCGAAGTGTTTGGTTATCCGAGCGTGCTTGGCGGTCCGGACGTGGCCGTGCCCAGGCTGATCGCGCGCTTGCAGGACAGCGAGCCCGTCGCGTTACTGGGACATAGCCTGGGCGGATTGGTCGCGTTGCAGGCATTGAACCAGTGCCCCGCGCTGCCGGTGACGCGGGTGGTTTGCCTGGGCACGCCCTTGCGCGGCAGCGATGCGGCACGCGGCCTGGCAGGCAACGCCTGGACGGCGCCGGCGCTGGGTCGTAGCGCCGGACTGTTGCAGGCCGGCTTTGATCGTTGGGAGGGCAGGGCCCGGGTCGGCATGGTCGCGGGAAACGTGGCCCGCGGCCTGGGTCGGCATTTCACCCGCTTCAACGGCGAATCCGATGGCACCGTGGCCATGGGGGAGACCCGGCTGCCGGGATTGAGCGATCACTGCGTGGTTGCCTGCAGCCATAGCGGCCTGGTGTTCTCCCCGGAGGCCGCCCGCCAGGCGGTGCATTTCCTGCGCGAAGGCCGTTTCCAGCCTTCGTAGGAGCGCCCCATGGGCGCGAGCTCTCCTGTCGGATCGCGAAACAAACCAAGAGCTCGCGCCCATGGGGCGCTCCTACGAGGGGCGCACCGCACCGGTATAATTCGCGACTTCCCCAGCAACTGTCCGGAACCCCCATGGGTCGTGGTCCCTCGATCGAAGGCCGCAAGAACGCCAGCGATGCCAAGCGCGGCAAGATCTTCACCAAGATCATCCGAGAGATCGGCGTGGCAGCGCGCGCCGGTGGTGGCGACGTGGACAACAACGCGCGACTGCGCACCGCGATCGACAAGGGCCTGTCGTCGAACATGTCCAAGGACGTGATCGAACGCGCCATCAAGAAAGCCACCGGCGAGCTCGAAGGCGTCGAATACGAGGAAATCCGCTACGAGGGTTACGCGCCCGGCGGCGTCGCGGTGATCGTCGACTGCCTGACCGACAACCGCGTGCGCACCGTGGCCGAAGTGCGCCACGCCTTCGGCAAGTGCGGCGGCAACATGGGTGCGGAAGGCTCGGTCGCCTTCATGTTCCGCAAGCTTGGGGTGCTGAGTTACGACGCCGGTGCCGATGAGAACGCAATCACCGATGCTGCCATCGAAGCCGGCGCAGACGACGTGGTGGTGTATCCGGAAGACGCGGCCATCGACGTGTTGACTTCGCCCGAGGTGTTCCTGTCGGTGAAGGAAGCGATGGAAGCCACGGGCCTGGCCCCCGGGCATGCCGAGATCACCATGCGCGCCGACAACGACATCGCCGTGGAAGGCGACACCGCCCTTCAGGTGGTCAAGCTGCTGGACATGCTGGAGGACCTGGACGACGTGCAGGCGGTCTATTCGAATGCCGATCTGGCTGCGCACGCGTGAAGTCGCTCGCGGTGCGCGCTGCAAAGCGTAAAGTCGGTTGCTGCGCGATCTGCGAATAGTCAAATCAAGGCGATGCTTTCCTTTCCCCTTTACAGCGCACGCGGTGCGCCACTCCACCGGTCGCGTAGCGACCGAACTGACCGCGCATGACGCGAATCCTCGGCATCGATCCCGGTTCCCAGCGCACCGGCGTCGGCATCATTGATGTCGACGCGACCGGCAAGACCAGCCACGTCCACCACGCGCCGCTGTTGCTGCTGGGCGAAGGCGATTTCGCCCAGCGCCTGAAACGGCTGCTGCTGGGCCTGGGCGAGGTCATCGATACCTACCGGCCGGATGAAGTCGCCATCGAACAGGTATTCATGGCCCGCAATCCCGATTCGGCGTTGAAGCTGGGCCACGCCCGCGGCGCGGCGATCTGCGCGGTGGTGCTGCGTGACCTGCCGGTGCACGAATATGCGGCCAAGGAAGTGAAGCTGGCAGTGGTCGGAAAGGGCAGCGCCGACAAGGTGCAGATCCAGCACATGGTCGGGATCATGCTCAACCTCAAGGGCAAGCTGCAGGCCGATGCCGCCGATGCGCTGGCCGTGGCTATCACCCATGCGCATGTGCGCGCCACTGCGAATAGACTGGGCGTCAACGTGCGCGAAGCCTGGGGAAGGAAATAATGATCGGACGTCTGCGCGGCATCCTCGCCTACAAGCAACCGCCATGGCTGGTGATCGACGTGGGCGGTGTCGGCTATGAGCTGGAAGCACCCATGAGCACGTTCTATGACCTGCCCGACGTGGGTCGCGAAGTGATCCTGTTCACCCATCACGCGCAACGCGAGGACAGCGTGTCGCTGTACGGTTTCCTGCGCGAGAGTGAGCGCCGGTTGTTCCGCGACGTGCAGAAGGTCAGCGGGATCGGCGCCAAGATCGCGCTCGCGGTCCTGTCCGGGGTCAGCGTGGATGAGTTCGCGCGGCAGGTGCAGACCGGCGACATCGCCGCGCTCACCCGCATCCCGGGCATCGGCAAGAAGACCGCCGAACGCATGGTGGTGGAACTGCGCGACCGGGTGGTCGACCTGGGCAGCAATCCGCTGGGTTCGCCCAGCTTGCCCAACGATCCGCAGTCCGAAGCGACCATCGCCCTGCAGCAGCTGGGCTACAAACCGGCCGAAGCCGTACGCATGGCCCGCGAGGCGGTGGCGCCAGGCGACGATGCGGCAATGATCATCCGCAAGGCCCTGCAGTCGGCCTTGCGCTGACCGGTTCCAGAGCCCGTACTCACCTCCGTCGCGCTACCCTCAGGCAGTCATGTCAGCCACTTCTTCCCCGCAGGCAAAGTCCGGTCAATCCGGCGAACACGGTCATGGCAAGACAGGCCTCCCTGCGCTGGTCGCGGGCGCGGTGGGCGTGGTGTTTGGCGATATCGGCACCAGCCCGCTGTACACCATCAAGGAAATGTTCCAGCCGCATTTCGGCCTGAAGCCGACGCCCGACACGGTGCTGGGCCTGCTGTCGCTGGGATTCTGGTCGCTGATCCTGATCGTGACCCTGAAGTATGTGATTGTGATCATGCGCGCCGACAACGAAGGCGAGGGCGGAATCATGGCCCTGACCGCGCTGGCCCAGCGCAGCCTTAAGAAGGGATCGCGGCTGAATTACGTGGTGGGCATCCTCGGCATCTTCGGTGCTTCGCTGTTCTTCGGCGACGGCATGATCACCCCGCCCATCACCGTGCTGGGCGCGGTCGAAGGGCTCGGTGTGATATCCACCGGACTGACCCGCTGGGTGGTGCCGATCAGCCTGGTGATCCTGATCGGCCTGTTCGCATTCCAGCGTTTCGGTACCGCCAAGGTCGGCAGGATATTCGGCCCGGTGATGATCACCTGGTTCGTGGTCCTTGCGGTGCTGGGCGTGCACAACATCGCGGGTTTTCCCAGCGTACTGACCGCGCTGAATCCCTATTGGGCACTGAAATTCTTCGTCACCCACGACTGGCACGCGTTGTTCATCCTTGGCGCGGTGGTCCTGACCGTGACCGGTGGCGAGGCGCTGTACGCGGACATGGGCCACTTCGGCAAGAAACCCATTCGCTGGGCCTGGTTCGGCTTCGTGCTGCCGGCACTGGTGCTGAACTATTTCGGCCAGGGCGCGGTATTGCTGGAGCATCCGGCCGCGGTCGAGAGCCCGTTCTTCATGTCGATGCCGAACTGGGCGCAGATCCCGATGACCGTCCTGGCCACTATTGCGGCGGCCATCGCCTCGCAGGCGGTCATTACCGGCGCCTTCTCGGTGACCCGCCAGGCCATCCAGCTCGGCTATTTGCCGCGCCTGTCGATCAAGTACACCTCGCAGGACACGATCGGCCAGATCTACGTACCGTCGATCAACCTGGTATTGCTGCTGGCGGTGATCCTGCTGGTGCTGGTATTCCGCAGTTCCACCGCTCTGGCGACCGCCTATGGGCTGTCGGTCACCGGGACCATGTTGATCGATACGTTGCTGCTGGCGGTGGTCGCATACACGCGCTGGCCGGATTCCAGGAAATGGGTGCTGCCGCTGTGCGCGCTGTTCCTGCTGATCGACATAGCGTTCCTGGTCGCCAACGGCGCCAAGCTGTTCACCGGCATCGGCGCGTGGGTGCCATTGATCATCGGCATCATCGCCTTCCTGATGATGCGTACCTGGCGCCGCGGCCGCGAGCTGTTGCATGCGGAAGTGCAGAAGGAGGGCATCAAGCTGGACAGCTTCCTGCCCGGGCTGATGCTGGCGCCGCCGGTCCGCGTGCCAGGCACCGCGATCTTCATGACCGCCGACCAGGGTGTAGTCCCGCATGCACTTTTGCACAACCTGAAGCACAACAAGGTGCTGCATGAGCGCAACGTATTCCTGACCGTGCAGACGCTCAACGTGCCTTATGCGCCCAAGGAAAAACGGCTGAAGATCGAGCCGATCGGCGACGATTTCTATCGGGTGCTGATCAGCTACGGCTTCACCGAGACCCCGGACGTACCGCAGGCGCTGATGGGTTCCTGCGACAAGGGCGGAATCTATTTCGACCCGATGGAAACCACCTATTTCGCCAGCCGCGAAACCATCATTCCCAGTGCCCACCGCGGCATGCCGGTGTGGCGCGACAAGCTGTTTGCGGTCATGCACCGCAATGCGGCGCCGGCGACGGGGTTCTTCCGGATTCCGGGCAATAGGCTGGTGGAGTTGGGGGCGCAAGTGGAGATCTGAGGGGCAGGAACGAGTGGAGAGGAGTGAGAAGTGAGCAACAGCGGCAAACGCTCTTGCTCACTTCCCACTTCTCACTTCTCGTCCCGCACTCCTTTACCATAGCGCCATGACTGAAGACCGCATCCTCACTGCCGCGGCGAACCGCGAAGACGACGCCCTCGAAGCCAGCATCCGGCCGCGAAAACTCGATGAATACCTGGGCCAGAAGCCGGTCCGCGACCAGCTTTCGATCTATATCGAGGCTGCCAGGGGCCGCGGCGAAGCCATGGACCACGTGCTCATTTTCGGTCCGCCGGGCCTGGGCAAGACCACGCTGAGCCATGTCATCGCCAACGAACTCGGGGTCAACCTGCGGGTCACCTCCGGGCCGGTGATCGAGAAGGCCGGCGACCTGGCTGCGTTGCTGACCAATCTGCAGCCGCACGACGTGCTCTTCATCGACGAGATCCATCGCCTGTCGCCGGTGGTGGAAGAGGTGCTGTACCCGGCGATGGAGGATTTCCAGATCGACATCATGATCGGCGACGGCCCGGCCGCGCGTTCGATCAAGCTGGACCTGCCGCCTTTCACCCTGATCGGCGCCACCACCCGCGCCGGATTGCTCACCGCGCCGTTGCGCGACCGTTTCGGCATCGTCCAGCGCCTGGAGTTCTACAACGTCCAGGAGCTGACCCAGATCGTGCGCCGCTCGGCCAGGATCATGAATATCGATTGCGTGGCCGAAGGCGCGGTGGAGATCGCCAACCGTTCCCGCGGGACCCCGCGTATCGCCAACCGGCTGCTGCGCCGGGTGCGCGATTTCGCCCAGGTACGGGCCCAGGGTCGGATCGACCACGACGTGGCCAAAGCCGCGATGGGCATGTTGAACGTGGATCCGGAAGGTTTTGACGAGCTCGACCGGCGCCTGCTGCGGTTGATCATCGAGAACTTCGATGGCGGTCCGGTCGGGGTCGAATCACTGGCCGCAGCCCTTTCAGAGGAGCGCGGGACACTGGAGGACGTGATCGAACCGTATCTGATCCAGCAGGGTTTCCTGGTCCGCAGCGCACGTGGCCGCATGGCCACGGCCAAGGCCTACCGGCATCTGGGGCTGAAGCCCCTGAAACCGGCCCCCGAGACGTTCTTGGAGGACGACGATGCGGGTTGATGCGCATGCCGACGACCTGCGGTTCAGTTGGCCGACACGCGTGTATTGGGAAGATACCGACGCAGGTGGCGTGGTCTACCACGCGCAATACGTTGCTTTCCTTGAACGCGCACGCACCGAATGGCTGCGTTTCCGCGGCCATGGACAGGAGCAATTGCGCCATGACCTCGACCTGGTTTTCGCGGTCCGCGCCATGCAGCTGGACTTCCTGCGCCCGGCGCGGCTGGACGATCTGCTGAAGGTGACCGTGGAAATCCGCACCTGCAAACGCGCCAGCGTAGTGTTTGCGCAAACGATCATGCGCGGCGAGGAAGTGCTGCTGACCGCAGAAGTGCGGGTGGCGGTGCTCAGCGCAAGCAGTTTCAGACCCAAACCGGCACCTGATGCGTTGTATGACGAATTCAAATCGCTCGAAATACCAAGCTAGCTCTACCCCCGAATCGGAAATCTGAGGAAATACCGGATGATTGCATTGCTCCTGGCCCTGCAGGACACCGTGGTTGAGGCTTTGCCTGAAGATGTCGCCAGCGCTGCCGCACAGGCGACCGTCGCGACCACCCACAGCAGCATCAACTACATCGACCTGCTGCTGAAAGCCAGCCTGCCGGTACAGTTGATCGTGCTCCTGCTGCTCGCCGGTTCGTTGATCAGCTGGGTCATCATCTTCCGCAAGTCGCGGATCTTCAGCCGTGCCAATCACGATGCCGACGATTTTGAAGGTCGGTTCTGGTCAGGCGCCGAATTGAACAAACTGTATGCCGGGGCCACTGACCGCAACCGCGTGGTGACCGGGCTGGAAGCCATTTTCGAGGCGGGTTTTCGCGAATTCGCCCGTCTGCGCGACCAACGAAAACTGGATGGACGCACCCAGCTGGAAGGCGCCCAGCGCGCGATGCGCGCCACCTATGCGCGCGAGGTCGACCAGTTGGAACGCAACCTGGAACTGTTGGCCAACATCGGTTCCACCGCGCCCTACGTGGGCCTGGTTGGCACCGTGTTCGGAATCATGGTGACCATGCACGACATGCTCAACAACGGCCAGCAGGCCGGCATCGCGGCGGTGGCGCCGGGTATCTCCGAGGCTCTGTTCGCGACTGCGATGGGTTTGTTCGTGGCGATTCCGGCGGTGTGGGCCTTCAACCGTTTCACCACCCGGGTAGAACGCCTGTCGGTGCGTTACGAGTCCTTCGCCGAGGAATTCAGTTCCATCCTGCAGCGCCAGTCCAGTGGCGACGAATAAGCGGAGCCAGACATGACCGCCGCCATTTTCCGCCAGCGCAAGCGCCGCAAGCTCAAGTCCGAGATCAACGTCGTTCCCTATATCGACGTGATGCTGGTGCTGCTGATAATCTTCATGGTGACTGCGCCGTTGCTGAGCCTCAGCGTTGATGTCGATCTACCTGATTCCAAGGCGCGCGCGGTAGACAACAAGAAGGATCCGATCATCGTCAGTGTGGATGCGGAGGGTCGCTATACGCTGACGCTGAAGGACGCCAAGCCAGAACAGATCGATGCCACGACCCTGCAGGCCAAGGTCAAGGCATTCGTGCAGGAGAATCCGGAAACGCCGGTGTTCGTCGCCGCCCCCCGCGATTCGCAGTACCAGGTCGTCATGGACACCATGGTCATGCTGCAGCAGGCAGGCGTGCCCAAGGTCGGCCTGATGAGCCAACCCGCTGGCAATGCACGCTGATATCGCCTATCGCAATGCCCTCCGCAACGACGACAGCCTGTGGCCTGCCGTCGCGTTTGCGCTGGGCCTGCATCTTCTGCTGGCGCTGATCCTGCTTCTCGCGCCGTGGTTCTCATCATGGACACGCCAGGCCGTTCCCGCGGCCGGTGCTCCGGCGGTGGAGGCTTCATTGGTGGTCTCCGCAGCCGATATCCGCGCCGCCCAGAAGGCCATGCGTGATGCGCCCAAACCGGAGCCCTTGCCCAAGCCGGTAGAAGAGCCCACCGAGGAAGAAACCGTGCCGCCGCCGCAACCCATTCCTGAGCCCAGGCCCCAGGACTCGCCGGTGCCGCAGCAGCAAGTCGCGCAGGAACGCGTGCCAGTACCGGATACGGTTGACCAGGACCGCGCCAGCGCGCTCGCCATTTCGCAGGAAAAGGCTCTGCGCGAGCAGGAGGAAAAGCGTCGCCAGGAGCAAATCGACCTGACCGAACAGAAGCGCATCGAAGAAGCGCAGAAGCAGCAACGCCTGGCCCAACAGCAGGAAGAAGCCGACAAGCAGAAGAGGCTCGACGAAATTCGCAGGCAAAAACTGCAGGCAGCGAAAGAAGCCCAACTCGCCGAACAGAAGCTACGCCAATTGACGGACGCGCGCACTGCAAGTGCTTCTTCGACCAGCCCCAATCGTGGTCCGGCCGCACCGCCGGCAGGCCAGAATGGAAGTGCCGATGATTTGACCGCCAAATATGTGGCGGCGATTCAGGCGGCGGTAACCAGCCAATGGAACCGGCCAGACTCTGTGCCAGTGGGCACTCGCTGCCGAGTGGTCATCAGGCAGCTGCCCGGCGGTCAGGTAATGAGTGCCGAGGTGCAGCCGGGCTGCTCGATGGACCAGGTCGGGCAGGATTCGTTGGAGCGTGCCGTGCTGAAAGCACAGCCACTGCCTTATCGAGGCTTTGAAAACGTGTTCAATCGCACCCTGAATTTCAATTTCACCGCTCAAGATCGCTGATTCACGCGATTTTTCGTTCACGATTGCGAAGATGTTCAGAGTCAAGCTGTTATCCCTTGCCCCGGTTCCCCACCTCGAAGATTCCATGAAGACACTGCCTCACTGGCTTTCCGCGCTCGTACTCCTGTTCTCGTCCTTTGCTGCCTCGGCGCAGCAACAGGGCCTGGAAATCGACATAGTCGGAGGCAATGCCTCGGCACTGCCAATCGCCGTGGTGCCCATGCCGTACCAAGGCTCGGCCGCTGCTCCGCAGACGGAGGTGGGTTCCATCGTTCGCGCTGACCTGGAGCGATCCGGTGCCTTCCGCGCCTTGCCGGAAGCCAGCATCGTCGAGCGCCCGACCCGCGGCAGCGAAGTCCAATATCCGACCTGGCGGGCCCTGAAGCAGGATTACCTGGTTGTCGGCCGCGTGGTCGATGCAGGTGCCGGCAGCTACCGGGTGGAATACGAACTGTTCGACGTGGCCAAGCAGGAACGCATGCTGGGCCTGGCCCTGACCGCGCGCTCCAACGCCATGCGCGACGTGGCCCACCAGATGGCCGACGCCATCTACGAAAAAATCCTCGGCGTGCGCGGCGCGTTCTGGACCCGCATCGCCTATATCACCCAGACCGGGCTCGGCAAGGATGCGCGTTACGCGTTGATGGTGGCCGACTCCGACGGCTTCAATCCGCAAACAGTGGTGCGTTCGGCGGAACCGCTGCTGTCGCCGTCGTGGAGTCCTGATGGCAACCGCCTCGCCTATGTCAGCTTCGAGCGCGGCAATTCCTCGATCTACATCCAGAACATCAGCACCGGCGCCCGCGAACTGGTTTCCAGCTTCCGCGGCATCAATGGCGCGCCGACGTTCTCCCCGGACGGCCGCAGGCTCGCCCTGACCCTGTCGCGCAGTGGCAATCCCGAGATCTATGTGATGGACCTGGGCAGCAAGCAGTTGACCCAGTTGACCAACCAGTTCGGGATCGATACCGAGCCGACCTGGAGCGCAGACGGTTCCAGCATCTACTTCACCTCCGATCGCGGTGGTCGGCCCCAGATCTACCGGGTCGGCGCGGGAGGCGGCAGCGCAGCGCGGGTCACCTTCCAGGGCAACTACAACGCCACTGCTGCGGTGTCGTACGACGGAAAGAAGATCGCGGTCGCCCAGGGAAGCGGCAACAACTACCGCATCGCGATGATGGACAGCAGTCTCGGTTCCCCGCGCTGGAGCACGTTGTCGCCAGGTTCGCTGGACGAGTCGCCCAGTTTCGCCCCTAACGGAAGCATGGTGATTTATGCGGCACGGGAAGGCCGCCGTGGCGTGCTTTACGCGGTTTCCGCGGATGCGCGGGTGCGCCAGCGCCTGGTTTTGGCCGATGGCGACGTGCGCGAACCGGCCTGGTCGCCGTACCGGACGCCCCGTTGAGAGGGCTCCCGAGTTAAGATTGTGAAAGTTTCCAATCCCCTTGTGTCACAGCTCACCGAGGAACCGATATGAATAACACTACCCGTGTAGTAATGCTCTCCCTGCTGTCCGTGGCCGTCCTGGCCGGTTGCAAGAAGACCGTCAAGGAAACCCCGCCGATGGATAACGGCAACACCGGCAACACCGGCGTGGTCACCGATGGCACCACGACCGCAGGCGCCTACGGTCCGAACGACCTGGATACCGATGCCTGCCTGCGCCAGCGCGTGGTCTACTTCGACCTGGACCAGGACGCGTTGAAGCCAGAGTTCCAGGCTATTGTTGGCTGCCACGCCAAGTACCTGCGTGACCGTCCGTCGTCGCGCATGAACCTGGAAGGCAACGCTGACGAACGCGGCAGCCGTGAATACAACCTTGGCCTGGGCGAACGCCGCGGCAACGCCGTGTCTTCCGCGCTGCAGGCGCAGGGCGGTGCCGGCAGCCAGGTTTCGGTGATCAGCTACGGCGAAGAACGCCCGGTCTGCACCGATTCCAACGAGGATTGCTGGGCCCGTAACCGTCGCGTCGAGATCGTTTACACCGCGAAGTAATGCCAATGACGGCGAGTTGGTAGTGGGTGGTTGGTGGTCGGTGGATTCAAACCCGCTGGCTGCCTTCCACCCACTACCAACCACCCACTACGAACCACAAAATGCAAATGCGCTTCCATAAATTCGCTCCATTGGTGATCCTCGTAGCCCTGTCCACGGGCTTGGCCGCACCCGCCCATGCGCAACGCCAGAGTCTGGCCGACCGCGTGGCAGCTCTGGAGACCCAGGCTGCCAACGACCGTGGCAACACTGACCTGCTGAACCAGGTCGGTCAGCTGCGCACCGAATTGCAGCAACTGCGTTCCCTGGTGGAACAGTTGCAGAATGAGAACGAGCAGCTCAAGCAGACCAGCCGTGACCAATACATGGACCTGGACGGGCGCCTGAACCGCCTGGAAGGTGGAGCGCCGCCCGTGCCACCCGCGAGCAGTGCAACGTCGGCAACGCCGACGGCTGCCAGTCCTGCCGTTGCTGCTGCTGCAGAACGTCCGCCTTCCGTGCACGGCGATGTCGGAGCGTTGGCCACGACGGGCGACGAGCGCACCGCCTACAACGTCGCTTTCGATGCGCTGAAGGGTGGTAATTACGCCGATGCGGCGCAGCTTTTCCTGAGTTTCCTCGAGCTCTACCCGAACGGCACCTACACCCCCAACGCGCTCTACTGGCTGGGTGAAAGCTACTACGTCACCCAGAACTACCAGCTGGCCGCGCAACAGTTCCGCACTTTGCTGGAGCGCTACCCAACCCACGACAAGGCCTCCGGTTCGCTGCTGAAACTGGGCCTGTCCGAATACGGCCTGGGCAAGGTCGACGACGCCGAGCGCACCTTGAACGACGTGGTCGCCAAATATCCCAACAGCGACGTCGCCCGCACCGCCGACGACCGGCTGCGCTCTATGCAGCTGGGCCGCAGCATCCGCTAAACCCGCAATCCGTAGGAGCGCCCCGTGGGCGCGAGCTCTTCGTCGGGATAACCGGAAGAGCTCGCGCCCATGGGGCGCTCCTACATTCGATTCTTGAAGTCCATAATTCCTGCCATGAACACCGCCGCCGTCCCCAGCGATATCGTCCAGTCCTCCACCGACCGGCTGAAGATCACCGAGATCTTCCTGTCCCTGCAGGGCGAGGCTGCCACCGTCGGCTGGCCAACCGTGTTCGTACGCCTGACCGGTTGTCCGCTGCGATGCCAGTACTGTGACACCGCCTACGCGTTCCATGGTGGCGAGTGGCGCGACATCGCCGACATCGTCGCCGAAGTCGCCAGCCATGGTGTTCGCCACGTCTGCGTCACCGGCGGCGAGCCGCTGTCGCAGAAGCGCTGCCTGATCCTGCTGCGCGCGTTGTGCGATGCCGGCCATGATGTGTCGCTGGAGACGTCCGGTGCGATCGATATCGCCGCGGTTGATCCGCGCGTATCCCGGGTGCTCGACATCAAGACTCCTGGCTCGGCAGAGGTGGCTCGCAATCGATGGGAAAACCTGCCGTTGCTCACCGCACGCGACCAGGTCAAGTTCGTGCTGTGCGGGCGAGAGGACTACGAATGGGCACGGGACATCGTCTCGACCCAGCACTTGAGCGAGCGCTGCGACGTGCTGTTCTCACCCAGCAAGGCCGAGCTTTCCCCGCGCGAGCTGGCCGACTGGATCATCGCCGACCGACTGCCGGTGCGTTTCCAGATGCAGCTGCACAAGCTGCTGTGGAACGACGAACCGGGACGTTAACCCGTAGGAGCGCCCCATGGGCGCGAGCTCGTGGGAGCGGCTTCCAGCCCCGCGAGCTCTCGATCTTTCCGCAACAGCAACAGCAAGAGCTCGCGCCTATGGGGCGCTCCTACATTAGAATTCCGCAATGAAAAACGCAGTCGTCCTCGTCTCCGGTGGCATGGATTCCGCCGTCGTCCTCGCGCTGGCGCGCGAGCAGGGTTTTGCCGTCTATGCGCTCAGCGTGCGCTATGGCCAGCGTCATACTTCCGAACTGGAAGCGGCCGACCGTGTTTCCAGCGCACTGGGCTCGGTGGCACACAAGACCGTCAATGTGGACCTGCGCTCCATCGGCGGCTCCGCGCTGACTGACTCCAATATGGAAGTTCCCGAAGCGGGCGGCCTCGGCATCCCGACCACCTACGTGCCGGCCCGTAACACCATCATGCTGTCGGTAGCGCTGGGCTGGGCCGAGGTCCTGGGCGCGGCCGACATCTTCTGCGGAGTCAACGCAGTGGACTATTCGGGCTATCCGGATTGCCGCCCGGAATTCATCGATGCCTTCGAGAAACTCGCCAACCTGGCCACCAAGGCGGGGGTCGAAGGTGCCGGCCTGCGCATCCGTGCGCCGTTGATGAAGATGAGCAAGGCCGACATCGTCCGCGAGGGCTTGCGCCTGGGCGTGGATTTCGGCCAGACCGTGTCCTGCTACCGCGCCGATGAACAAGGCCTTGCCTGCGGCCACTGCGACGCCTGCCGCCTGCGCGCCGACGGCTTTGCCGAAGCCGGCGTGCCCGATCCCACCCATTACGCCTGATTTCGCACCCGGCGCCCGGTGCGCTAGAATGCCAACCCCGGCGCAACGCCGGGGGTTTCATGTGGGCCGTTAGCTCAGTTGGTAGAGCAGAAGACTTTTAATCTTTTGGTCGATGGTTCGAATCCATCACGGCCCACCA
>JBDTPP010000065.1:0-14917 GCA_039932615.1 Pseudoxanthomonas sp. | reverse complement strand
GGTCGGAATTGAACCGGCGTACGCGGCTTTGCAGGCCGCTGCATAACCACTCTGCCACCAGGCCGGTGACTCGCGCCGATTTAGGCGCTGGGGGCATTGATTGTAGCGCCCCATAAAACGAAACCCCGAGAACGGGGTTTCGTGTTGAAACTGGAGCGGGAAAAGGGACTCGAACCCTCGACCTCGACCTTGGCAAGGTCGCGCTCTACCAACTGAGCTATTCCCGCGTTGTGAGGGGCGGAATTTTACCGTCCTTACGCGAACTGTCAACCGCTGCCCGTTCATCCTCGCGCAAGGCGGGCCATGCGGCACGCAAATAAAGCGCTCCGGACCACAAGGTGAGGATGGCTGCAATCGCCAAAAGCCAGTCGCCGAGATGGAACACCAGCCGGCCCATCCAGATACCGGTTCCGGCCGGCAATGGATTATTGGGAGTCACCGCGTAAAGCAGGCAGCCCAGCGCAACCATCTGCACGATGGTCTTGAACTTGCCCAGCGACGCTACTTTCACCTTGGCGCGCTGGCCCATTGCGGCCATCCATTCGCGCAGCGCCGAAACCGCAATCTCGCGACCGACGATGACTGCAGCCCAGAACGCCATCCACGGCGTGGGATGTCCCTGCACGATTAAAAACAGCGCCACCGCCACCATCAGCTTGTCGGCGACCGGGTCCAGGAAGGCGCCAAAGGCAGAGTGCTGGTTGAAACGGCGCGCGATCCAGCCATCCAGCCAATCGGTCAAGGCGGCCAGCACGAAAACGAACACTGCCGCGAAATTGGCCCAGGCATACGGCAGGTAAAACACCACGACCAGCACCGGGATCATTGCGATCCTCAGCAGGGTCAACCAGGTGGGAATGGTCAACTTCATTGCTTGGCCTGCTCGCTTCCTGCAACGGGAGACGCAACCGACGACTCCAACCCATGCAGGTTAGCGTAGATACGCTCGGCAAGCGCGGCATTGATGCCTTCCGCGCGCGCGATTTCGTCGATTCCCGCCGCCTTTAATCCCGCCAGGCCACCGAAATGCTTGAGCAGGCTGGCGCGACGGCGCGGGCCGATGCCTGTGATGTCCTCCAGCCTGCTGGTCATGCGCGCCTTCTGGCGCTTGCCGCGATGGCCGGTGATGGCGAAACGATGGGCTTCGTCGCGCACCTGCTGGATAAGTTGCAACGCCGGTGAGGCAGCCCCGGGATTCACTTCACGGCCATCAGCCAGGATCAGGGTCTCGTGGCCGGCACGGCGTTCCACGCCCTTGGCCACGCCGACCAGGACCACACTGTCCACGCCCAGCTCGGCCAGCGCGGCGCGGGCCTGGGTCAACTGTCCGGCCCCGCCGTCGATCAGCAGCACCTCGGGCAATACCCCGCCCTCTTCCATTCCGCGGCGGAACCGGCGCTCGATCGCCTGGTGCATCGCCGCGTAATCGTCGCCGGGTTCGATCCCGGTGATGTTGTAGCGGCGGTACTGGGAACGCACCGGCCCGTTGCCGTCGAAGACCACGCAGGACGCCACCGTGGCCTCGCCCATGGTGTGGCTGATGTCGAAGCATTCGATGCGTTTAGCGGGTTCGGACAGGCCGAGCAAGTCGCGCAGGGCTTCGCCACGCACCTGCTGCGCGTTGCGGCTGGACAGTTCGCTGGCCAGGGTGATCTCCGCGTTGCGCGTGGCCAGTTGCAGGTAGCCGGCGCGCTCACCGCGCACGCTCCATTTCAATTGCACCTTGCGTTCGGCGGCGGCCGACAGCGCGGTCTCGATCAGCGCGGCGTCGGGGATCTCGCGATCCAGCACGATTTCCTGCGGCGGAGTCTGCTCGGCGTAGTACTGGGAAACAAATGCCGCCAGCACTTCGGCAGCACTGTCCTCGCCATTGGTCCGCGGGAAGAAAGCGCGCGTGCCCAGGTTGCGGCCATCACGGAACGCCAGCAGCAACACGCAGGCGCCGGTGCCCTGCATCGCGCAAGCCAGCACGTCCAGGTCCGCGGCGCGCCCGTCCACGTATTGGCGGGACTGCATGCTGCGCAGCGAGCCGATCAGGTCGCGCAAGCGTGCGGCCTGCTCGAAATCAAGGCGTGCGCTGGCTGCTTCCATCGACGCGACCAGCTCACTGGTGAGTTCATCGCTGCGGCCATCCAGGAACAACGCCGCACGGCGCACTGAATCAGCGTAGTCCGGGACCGGGACCAGACCCACGCAGGGCGCGCTGCAGCGTCCGATTTGGTGCTGCAGGCAAGGCCGGGTGCGGTTGCGGAACACGCTGTCTTCGCAATTGCGGATCTTGAACAGCTTCTGCATCAGGTTGAGCGTGTCGCGCACCGCGCCCACGCCGGGATATGGGCCGAAATAACGTCCCGCCACCGCGCGCGGCCCGCGATGCATGGCGATGCGCGGCCACTGCTCGGTGGTCAGCATCACGTAGGGGTAGCTCTTGTCGTCGCGCAGGGAGACGTTGTAACGCGGGCTGAGCGATTTGATCAGCTGGTTTTCCAGCAGCAGAGCCTCACCTTCGGTACGGGTGACGGTCACGTCCATGCGCGCCACCTGGGCCAGCATGGCGTGGATGCGCGGGGTCTTGGGGCTGTTGCTGAAATAGCTGGACACGCGCTTGCGCAAGGCGCCGGCCTTGCCCACGTACAGCAGGCTGTCGTCGGCGGCATACATGCGATACACGCCCGGCGCGGTGCTCAGCCCCGCTGCGTATTCCTTGCCGTCGAACCTGTCTGCCACGCCCGCGCCCGTCACTCGTCCGCCGTCACTCGTCCGCCATCACTCATCAATGGCGACCCGGCTCAATTCCCCGCTGGCGGGATCGAAACGCAGGACCGCGTGCGCGTCGGTTTCGGCGATCCACACCGCACCTGCCGCGATTGAAAGGCCCGCCACGCCGTGCAGGCGTCGCGGTAGCGCGACCGTGGTGACTTCGCCTCCGCCCAGGCGCAATGTACGCAGCTTGCCATTGCCGCTGTCGGCGATCCACAGCAGGGGCGCATCGGGGCTCAGCGCGATCGCCCGCGGGTTCTGCAGGCGCGCCTGTTCGCGCGGACCATCGGCATCACCAAACTCCCAGGCACCCTGCCCGACCAATGTCTGCACGGTGTTGTTGCGCAACTGCAACGATCGCACCGCCGAGCCCAGCGCATCGCAGACGTACAGCACCTGCTGCACGCCGGCCAGCGCGGTCGGCTGGGCGAAAGCCGCCATCGAGCCACTGCCGTCGCGCACCTCAAGCTGGCCGGAGCCGGCAAGGCAGGTCAATTCGCCGCGACCCAGGCCGTAGCTCCAGATGCGGTTGTCGCCAGCCAGGGCCAGATGCACTTCGTTGTCGGTCGCGAACACGGCTTGCGGCTGGTTCAGGGCGACATCCCGTGCCGAAGACACGATGCCTTCGACCGGTTCCCCGGCGCGGCCATTGCCGCAGATAGTGTCGACACGACCGCTGCGCAGCATGATCCGGCGCAAGGCGTGATTGCCGGTGTCGGCCACGTACAACACGTCACGGGCCAGGGCCAGCCCGTGGGGGCGCCGGAATGCGGCCTGCTCCAGGTCGCCATCGATGAAATCGGCGGTCCCCATGCCGAACTGGCGCAGCACGCGTCCGCCATGGTTGCATTCAAGGATCCGGTGATGGCCGCTGTCGGCCACGTACAGGCGGTCTTCGGTAGCCACGATGCCGCCGGGAAAACGCAACGGCAGCCGCGGCTCGGCGCTGGTTTCCACGAACGCGCGCAAGTCGTCGTCGTTGGGCATCGGCAGCGCGTCGCACAACGCCGCCAGCGGCCGTTCCAGTTCAGCCATTGAATCCAGGCCGGCTATGCGTTCGCGCACCTCGCCATTGGCGTCGATCAGCAGCACCGTCGGCCAGGACTCGATGCCGAACCGCTGCCAGGCCTGCCAATCGGGGTCATGCACGACGGGAAAGGTGACGCCTTGCCGGCGCAACTGCTTAAGCACGTATTGCGGATCGCGCTCGCAATCGAAGCGCGGCACGTGTACGGCCAGCGGCTGCAGGCGTCCTGGATAACGCGTCTGCAACTGGGCCACGTCGCGCAGGCGTTGCCACGACCAGGCCGACGACGCATTGACGAAAACCAGCGCCACCACCCGTCCGCGCTGCTCATGCAGCGAACTGGCGGGGGCGTTGAGCCATTGCAGGTTGCCGGGAAGTTCAGGGGCGGGATAGGTGCTCATGGATACCCCGATTATGCCGGAGTCTCACTCCGCACACAGTCGGGCCACAACCGCCTGTGCCGCCGAATCGACCAGTCGCCAAGTGTGCTCGAACTCCGCGTGGCCACCGGTATAGGGATCGGGAATGGCGTCGCCACCCTGGATGCCGGCCCATTGCATCAGCAATGCGACCTTGTGGCGTGCGGTCGCAGGCGCCTGTGCGGTGACATCGCGCAGGTTCTCGCGATCGGCACACAGCAGCCAGTCGAATTCCGAATAATCCTGCTTGCGCAACTGGCGCGCGCGGAGCATGGAAATATCCACGCCGTGTCCGAGTGCACATGCGATGGCGCGCGGGTCAGGCGGTTGCCCGGCATGCCAGCCGCCCGTTCCTGCTGAATCAATCTGCACACGACCGGCGAGCGATGAAGCAGCAATGCGCGCTGACAGCGCACCTTCGGCCATGGGCGAACGGCAGATATTGCCCAGGCAGACGACCAGCAGCTTCAACCGGCACCGGTGGCCAGATGGGCCTCGGCACGAGCCAGGTCCTCCGGCGTGTCCACGCCCGGCGGAAAGGGCTCCGGAGTGAGCGCGACCGCGATGCGGAAACCCGCTTCCAGCACGCGTAGCTGTTCCAGCGATTCGATCCGCTCCAGTATTCCGGGGGGCATCTTCGCGAACAGACGCAGGAAACCGGCGCGATAGGCATAAATGCCGATATGGCGCAGGCATTCGTCCGGCACCCGCTCGTTGCGATCACCGGCGACGGCATCGCGATGCCAGGGAATGGGCGCGCGACTGAAATACAGCGCATCGCCGCGGTGGTTGCGGACCAGCTTGACCGCATTGGGATCGAACAGGGTTTCCGGATCGTCGATGCGTGCGGCCAGCGTGGCCATGTCGGCGCCGCTGCTGGCCAGCGCCCCGGCAACGGCACGGATGCCTGACGCCGGCGCAAACGGCTCGTCGCCCTGCAGGTTCACCACCAGGGTGTCGTCGGACCAGCCAGCGAGGTCCGCGCATTCGGCCAACCGGTCGCTGCCTGAAACATGCGCAGCAGAAGTCATTGCCACGCGCACGCCAGTCCCGCGCAGGGCCTCGGCGATGCGCGGATCGTCGGCCGCGACCCAGACCTCGCGCGCACCCGCAGCCAGCGCGCGGCGCGCAACGTGCACGACCAGCGGTTCGCCACCGAGCGGCTGTAACGGCTTGCCCGGCAGGCGCGTGGCCGCGTAACGGGCGGGGATGGCGACCACGAAATCGATGCTCATGCGCCCTTCTCCGCGCGTCTGGGCAATTTTTCCAGCAACGCGACCCAGAATGCCTCAGGCAACTCCGCGGTCACCGGCACGCTGTAGTGCCATTCGTTGGCGAAGGCCGCGCACTTGACTGCGTCTTTTTCGGTCATCAGTACCGGCAGTTCGCTGCCGAATTCGAAATCCCCGGCCACGTAGCGATGATGATCAGCAAAAGCATGCGGGACCACGCCGATCGCCAGGCTGCGCAGCATGTCGAAGAAGCGTTGCGGATTGCCGATGCCGGCGACCGCATGTACGCGGTGCCCGCCGAATGAAGCCAGCGGACGGCTGCGCCCGCCACGCATCGGCACCGCGCAATCGGCGCGCAATTGCATGGGCCATTCGCCGAAGCTGGCATCGCCGCCATTGACCACGCGCAAATCGCATTCCGCACCGCGTTCCGGCGGCTCGCGTAGCGGACCGGCGGGCAACAAGCGGCCATTGCCGTAACGACGGTGTCCATCGATGACCTCGATCTCCAGGTCACGGCGCAGGCGGTAATGCTGCAGGCCGTCATCGCAGACGATCACATCGCAACCGGCCGCAATCAACTCGCGGCCCGCCGCCGACCGGTCCCGGTCCACCCGCACCGGAACCCCGGCACGGCGCGCGATCAGAACCGGTTCATCTCCACCCTGCGCAGGCGGCGTATCGGGTTTCACCCAGGCGGCCGTGGTTTCATCGCTGCGTCCATAGCCGCGGCTGGCCACGCCCGGTTTCCATCCCGCATCACGCAAGCGCTTCACGACGGCGATGGTCAGTGGGGTCTTGCCGGTGCCGCCTACCGAGACGTTGCCGATCACGATTACCGGCACCGACAGCTTCTGGCTGCGCATCAAGCCTTTGCGGAATAGCCTGCGGCGCATGGAAACAGCCGCGCCATACAGCGCGGCCAGGACACGGGCAGGCCAGGGTGATGTCGCTTCGCCATACCAGTAGGCAGGGGTCTTGTCTTGCCGCTTGCTCACACTGCTTCCCGGAACTGCATGCCGTGCAGGTGCGCGTAGAGCCCGTCCTGGGCCAGCAACTGCGCGTGGGTGCCCTGCTCCACCAACCTGCCCTGGTCGAGCACCAGCACCTGGTCGGCGTGCTCGATGGTGGACAGCCGATGGGCGATGACCAAGGTGGTGCGATCGGGCATCAAATGGTTCAGCGCGTCCTGCACGAGGCGTTCTGATTCGGTGTCGAGCGCCGCGGTGGCTTCATCCAGGATCAGGATCGGTGCGTCCTTCAACATGGCCCGGGCAATGGCGATGCGCTGTCGCTGGCCGCCAGACAGGCGCCCGCCCTTGCTGCCGATCAAGGACTGCACGCCATCGCTCAGGCGCTCGACGAACTCGGTGGCATTGGCCCCGTCCAGTGCGCGGCGAATGTCTTCTTCGGTGGCGCTTACCATTTCCCCATAAGCAACATTGGCGGCAACGGTGTGATCGAAAAGCATGACCTGCTGCCCGACCAGGGCCACTTGCCGGCGCAGGTCGGCGATGCGGTATTCGCCCAGCGGATGGCCATCGAGGGTAATGACGCCACTTTCAGGTTCGTAGAACCGCGGGATCAATTTGATCAGGGTGGACTTGCCGCTACCCGAACGGCCAACGATGGCGGTCACGGTGCCTGGCCGGGCCACGAAGCTGATGTCGTGCAACGCCGGCTCGGCCTGCCCCGGATAACGCGCCTCCACTGCCTTGAATTCCAGCAGGCCCCTGGCCCTGCCCAGCGTGCGCGTACCGGTGTCTACTTCGTCTTCCGCATCGAGCACAAAGAACAGGCGCTCGGCCGAAGCCACGCCCTTCTGCAGCATGTTCTGTACGTTGGTCAGCTGCTTCAGCGCGGGGATGATCGCCATCATCGACAGCATCAAGGCCACGAAACCGCCCGCACTGAGCCGGTCGGCGATGGCTTCACGACCGGCAAAGAACAGCAGCAGCGCCAAGCCGACCGCACCCATCAGCTGGACCATCGCCGAGGACATGCTGCGGGTGGATTCGACCTTCATCGCCAGACGCAGGTTCTCGTCGGCCAGGCGCTCGTAACGGCCGAGCTCGGAGTCCTGCGCGCCATAGATCTTCACTTCCTGCTGGTTGTTGAGCGCCTGGTCCGCCGCCTGCAGCAGATGTCCGCTGCTTTCCTGGATGCGGTGGCTGATGCGCCGGTAGCGCTTTGCCACCTTGTCCATCAGCCAGGCCAGCGGCGGCGCCATGATCAGGATGGCCACGGTCACCTGCCAACTCGTCCACAACATCACCACCAGCGCGGCGATGATCTGGAAGGATTGCTGCAGCATCACCTTGGCCGCATCCACTGCCGCCTGCGCGACCTGGTCGCTGTCCGAGCCCAGCCGGATCAACATCGATGGCACAGGTTCCCCATCGAAGCGCAATCCCGGCATGCGCAGGTACTTGCCCAGAATCCGCACGCGCATGTCGCGGGCGATGCTGCGTGCCGACTTGCCCATGCACATGTCGGTGATGTAACCGGCAATGCCGCGGATCACGAACAGGCCGACGATCTGCAAAGGCAGGATCAGGCTCAGGCTGGTGTTCTTGGCAATGAAAGTCTGGTTGACCACCGGCTCCATCAGCTTGGTGAAAGCGCCACCCGCGGTGGCCTCGAACACCATGGCGACCAGGGCGAACACCAGCAGCAGGCGATACGGGTTGGCGAAACCCAGCAGCCTGCGATAGACCGGCCAAGCCGATTTCGCCGACGCATTCCGCCTGCTCATTTGCGCTGCTCGGGCGCCGTGGCGATGGATATCCGGCGGAAGCCCAGTTGGCCCAGCGCATCCAGTGCGGTGACCACCGCCTGGTGCGGCGTGCGCGCATCGGCGCGCAACAAGACCATGCGACTGTGGTCGTCGCCACCGATCCGGGCGATGGCCTGCTTGAGCGAATCGATGTCGGTGCGCAGCACTTCCTGGTCGCCGACGAAGTAGCGGCCCTCGGCATTGATCAGCACGCTCAGCGATTGGGTCTGGTCGCTGGCCGGTTCGCCGGTGGCGCTGGGCAATTGCAGTTGCAGGGTGGAACGCGCATCGAAGGTGGTGGTGATGACGAAGAAGATGATCAGCACCAGGATCACGTCGATCAACGGGATCAGGTTGATCTCCGGTTCGTCATGGGCACGATCGTCACGGATGCGCATTGCGGAATCAGGCCTGGTTCGGCGCAGCGGCGTGGTCTTGCGCGGCGCGCGCACGCGCCGCGACCACGGACTTCGCATCCAGCGCGTCCAGCAACGCGCTGGCCTGCTGTTCCATGTCGATTACGTACCCGGCCACGCGCCCGCGGAAGTAGCGGTGGAACATCAGCGCCGGAATGGCCACGATCATGCCGGTCGCGGTGCATACCAGCGCCTTGCCGATACCCCCGGCCAGCTGGTTAACGTCGCCGACACCATGGTCCAGGATGCCCAGGAACATCTGGATCATGCCGACCACCGTTCCCAACAGGCCAAGCAAGGGACCAGCCGCGGCGATGGTGCCCAAAGCATTCAGGAATTTCTCCATGCGATGGACCAGATGGCGGCCGGTGTCCTCGATCCGTTCGCGGATCTGCTCGCGGGGACGGTTGCGCATGTCCAGCGCGGCGGCCAGCAGCGCGCCCAGTGGCGAGTTACGGCGCAGCGATTCGATATGCGCCGGATCCAGTTGCCCGCGCGAAGCCCAGTTGCGTACTTCTTCGCCCAGGTTGGGCGGCAGGACTTCCTTGCGTCGCAGGGTCCAGAACCGCTCAATCACTATCGCCAGGGCCACCACGGCCAGCAACAACAGGGGAATCATGGGCCAGCCGCCAGCCTTGACCAATTCCAGCACTTTCAGTCCTCCGGCACCTGCGGCCGTTCGTTCACAGGCCGATAGGATAGCGTAGCCACCTGTCGCAGCCGTACCGCATCCCACAAACGCGCCCGGGCGCGACGGCGTTCACGCAACTGAAGGCCGCCATCGCCCAACCATACACTGATGGCGCCGCTGTCCGCGGTGTTCAGCACTTCGGCGCCCTGGCCCTGCCAGCGACGCACGACCTGCGGCCTGGGATGGCCGAAACGATTGCCAAAGCCCGCCGATATCAGGGCCAACCGCGCACCGGTCGCAGCGACGAAATCCGGATCGGAGGAGCCCGCGCTGCCATGGTGTGCGGCCAGTACGACGTCGGCACGGATGCCAGCGGGGTCGCGGCGCAATAATTCGCGCTCGATGACTTCGCCCATGTCGCCGGTCAGCAACGCGACCCCATGCCTGCTTTCCACGCGCAATACGCAGCTCGATTCGTTGTCGAGGTAGGGAAAGTGCGCAGTCGGATGCAGGAAGCGGAAACGCACCCCCTCCCATTGCCATGCCTGCCCGGCCACGCATCGGTCCGTGGCTGCGACAGGCGAACCCGCCGGCGTCATCGACGACGCCACCGGTACTTCCGCGCGGACCGACTCGAAACCACCGGCATGGTCGTTGTCGCCATGGCTGATGACCACCCGGTCCAGTCGCGCGATGCCCATGGCACGCAGGGTCGGAATCACCGCCCATTCGCCCGCATCGAAACCGTCGCGCACTGCAGGGCCGGTGTCGTACAACAGGGCGTGATCCCGGGTGCGGACCAGCACGGAAAGTCCTTGGCCCACATCGATCACCTGCAACTGCACCTCGCCGTACCGCGGTAACTCCCGGTCCGGCCACAGCAACGGCAGCCACAGCAGGGCCGCCAATGCCTTGCCCGGCACGCCGCGCGGCAGCAACAGCCAGAACGCACCGAGCAATGCCAGGGGCAATGCGTACCATTGCGCCTCCGGTAACCACCACAAGGCAAAGCGACTTTCCGCCAGGCCGTGGAACCAGGGCCAGGTCAGGTCGAAACACCAGGCCGAAGCACGCCAGGCCCAGCTTCCAGATCCGGCATGCAGCGCTTCGAACGCGGTGCCGACCAGGGCCAGCGGCACCACCACCAGGCTCCACCACGGGATTGCGACCAGGTTGACCAGTGGCCCCACGGCAGAGGCCTGGCCGAACAGGATCACGGTCAGCGGCAGCAACCCCAGCGTGGCGACGCCCTGCGCGGACAGGAATCCTTTCGCCCAGTGCTGCGATTGCGGCAGGCACCACGCCAGCCAGGCCACGCCGGCAAAGCTGAGCCAGAAGCCCGCCGCCAGCAGCGACAATGGATCGAACAGCAGCACCGCGATCACCGCCAGGGCCAGCGACTCGGCGATACGCACTGGCCGCCGCCAGAGCCGGGCCAGCACCACCACGGCGATCATCAGCACCGTGCGCGTGGTCGGCAGTGCGAAACCCGCCAGCACCGCGTAACCAAAGGCGCCGGCGAGCGCAGCCAGGCCTGCCGCCTGCGGTCGCGGCATGCGTCGCGCCCAGGACGGAAACCATTTCCACAAGCCGCCGATGCACAGCGCGAAGAATCCCGCGACCAGACCCACGTGGAACCCGGAAATCGCGATCAGGTGGGTCACCCCGGTGGCACGCAGGGTCTCCCAGTCGGCATCGTCCAGGCCGCGCGTGTCGCCCAGCGCCAGCGCACGCACATAACGCGATGAAGTCGAAGCAACCGCAGCATCGATGCGCCCGGACATTCGCTCGCGCCAGGCATCGACGCCCTGCCCCGGTGCAAGTTGCCGCGCAAGCCCTGGCGCACGCACATACCCGGTCGCTGCGATCCGTTGGGCCAACGCATTGCGCTCACTGTCGAAACCACCCGGATTGCTCAATCCGCGCGGCGCTCGCAGCTGCACGTTCAACTTCCAGCGGGCGCCGGCCTGCAACTGTGCGCGCGGGCCGGGCTCCGTCGCATCGAAATCGTCGTACCAGGAAAGCTGCAGGAGTTTGCCGCGCAAGGATTCCGGTTGTGCTGCATCGGCATCGACGCGGAACCGGAAGCGCGTGCGCCTTTGATCGACTCCGGGCAGGTTGTCGATGCGGCCTTCGATGGCCAGATCGCGTTTTTCCCACGAAGGCGGCAGTTGCGAGGACAGCACAAACGCTGCCTGCACACCCGCCCAGCCGAAACCCGCCAGCAACAGACCCAGCGCGCGCAATCGCCGTCCCCGCAGCCAAAACGCGACACCACAGACTGTCACCATGCCGAGTAGCGGCCAGGGCGGCAATCGGGGCAAGCACAGACATGCGCCCATTCCTGCCAGCAAGGCCAGCGCATTGGTGACGCTGAAAGGCGTCGGGGAGGATCCGTTTCCTGCAGGCATGCGTGGTAACCGGGGTTGTTCCAGGTCACTATGCAGATGCCCGGCACGCCGCCGCCATCAGTGGAAAAGCCGCAACGCGGTAGGAGATTCCTGATTGCGTGCCCACCCGCCGCAGCGTAGACGTCGGTTGCACACGGATGTGCCGTGGCGCACGGTGTGCGCCGCGTCGCTGGCGCTAGACTGCGAAACGCAAGGGAACTGCGGCCTTGGAAACCGAACTCCGGAACCTGGTGCCAGAGCAGCACCCTGCGGGAAGTCGCATCGTCGGGGGCGCTGCCGCCGACTCTCCATTGGATACACGCCTAATGCAAAACACGACGCTTACCCGCCGGGAGATGATCCGTGAGATCTCGCCCTTCTCCAGGGTTTCCACGGCCCACGGGCTGGCCTTGTTCCTGCTCGATTACCTCGTCTATATCGCCGCCATCGCCGGGGCCCTGCTGCTGCCTTCGCTGTGGATGCAGTTGCTATGCAGCATGGTCGCCGGGTTCAAGATCGGGACGCTGCTGACGGTCGGCCACGACGCTGCACATGGCAGCCTGGTGAAGGGCAAGCGCCTGAACTGGTTGCTGGGCGTGATGTGCTTCCTGCCCTGCCTCTACAGCTACCGGATGTGGGTCTACGACCACCACATCCTGCACCACGCCCACACCAACAAGGATCACCGGGACACCTACACGCCGCTGACCAAGGTCGAGTTCGACGCCTTGCCACGCTGGCGCCAATGGCTGGAAAGGTTCTATCGCCAGGCCAACCCGGTTTCTTTCGCCACTTACTACATTGTTGAACGATGGAGCCAGGCCAAGCTGTATCCGCATGCCGGGCTACCGGCATCGATGCGCGCCTCGGCCTGGAAACACTTCGCTTTCGTGGTGACGGTCAACCTGGCCTATGCGGTATTCCTGCTGGCGGCGCCGCTGTATTCGCACAACAGTTCGTTGATGGGCCTGTTCCTGGGCCTGTTGCTGCCATTCTTCACCTTCATGTTTGCCGCCTGCCTGGTGTTGTGGTCCATGCATACCAATCCGGACCTGGCCTGGTATCGCGGCGACGCGCCGAATGCGGAGCTGGAGCGTGCGGGCGAACTGGTTTCCGTGCACGTGGACCTGCCGCGCTGGCTCGGCTGGCTGGTCCACGACGTCAACAACCACCCTGTGCACCATCTCTACCCGGCCATGCCGTGCTATCGCCTGCACAAGGCGCAGATCAGGTACAACCAGCTGATGGGCGAACGCACGGTCGTGGCCAAGGCGAGCATCGGCTACATCTTCGACACCATGCGCCGGTGCAAGCTTTATGACTTCGAACACAACCACTGGCTGGATTTCGATGGCAAGCCGACGACCGGCTTGACCAAGCCTTACCGCAATTTCCCGAACGCATCGGTGGACGTGGGCAACGGCTGATTCAACACATGTCCGGGGCCTGTTGTGGCGATGGCCGCGGCCTCAGACATCCTGCGGCGCAAGGCTGCGCAGTTTGCCTTCATGCAGTTCCAGCACGCGGTCCAGCTTGCGGGCCAGGCGTCGGTCATGGGTCACCAGCACCAGGCTGGTCTTCTGTTCGCGGTTGAGTTCCAGCATCAACTCGAACACGGTCGCAGCGGTTTTCTCGTCGAGGTTGCCTGTCGGTTCATCGCCCAGCACGCACGCAGGTTGGTTGACCAGCGCACGCGCGACTGCGGCCCGCTGACGTTCGCCGCCTGACAGCTCGCCGGGCTTGTGTTCGACCCGATGGCCCAGCCCCACTTTCTGCAGCAATGCACTGGCCCGTTGCGCGGCAGCCTTCGCGTCCACGCCGCCCAGCATCAACGGCATCATCACGTTCTCGAGCGCGGTGAATTCGGGCAACAGGTGGTGGAACTGGTAAACGAAGCCGAGCGCGCGGTTGCGTAGTTGTCCGCGCTCCGAATTGGACAGCGAGGACATCTTCTGTCCGGTCACATAGACCTCGCCCGCGGTCGGCGTGTCCAGGCCGCCCAGCAGGTGCAACAGCGTGCTTTTGCCGGCGCCCGATGCACCGACGATGGCCACGGTTTCACCCGCCTGCACGACCAGGTCCAGGCCATCGAAAACCGGGGTCCTCATCTTGCCTTCGGCATAGGTCTTGGCCAGCTTCTCGCACTGGATGACGGTGCCCAAGCTCGACTGGTCATTCATAACGCAGCGCCTCCGCCGGGTCGGTGCGTGCTGCGCGCCAGGCCGGGTACAGCGTGGCCAGGAAGCTCATGCCCAGGGCGATGATGGCGATGATGATCACGTCGCGGGATTGCAGGTCGTAAGGCAGGCCGGTGATGTAGTACACGTCGGCGGGCAACAAAGTGACATTGAAGGTGGATTCGATCGCTGCCAGGATCCGCTCCAGGTTGATGGTCAGCAGGACGCCTCCGACCACGCCCAGTACCGTGCCGATGATGCCGATCAGCGAGCCCTGGACCATGAACACCTGCATGACCCCGCGAGGAGTCAGGCCCAGGGTGCGCAGGATGGCAATATCGGCCTGTTTGTCGGTGACCAGCATCACCTGCGAGGAAACAAGATTGAACGCACCCATGGCGATGATCAGCGACAGCAAAATGCCCATCACCGTCTTTTCCATCTTCAGCGAGCTGTAGAGGTTGGCGTTTTCGCTGGTCCAGTCGCTGATCCGGTACGGACCCTGCAAATGTTCAGCCAGGTCGCGCGCCACTTCCCAGGACTGGTCCATGTCGTGAAGTTTCAGGCGCACGCCGGTGACCCCGTCGCCCATCTTCAGCACGCGCTGCAGGTCGGACATGTTGACCACGGCCAGACCCTTGTCGATCTCGTTGTAGCCGGCCTCGAAGATGCCGCTGACCTTGAAGCGCTTGATGCTGGGCATGGCGCCCATGGGCGTGCTTCGCTCGTCGGCGAGCATCACCACCACGCTGTCGCCCGTGCTTACACCCAGCCACAGGGCCAACTCCTGGCCGAGGATGATGTTGAATGAGCCCGGGGCCAGCGAGTCCAGGCTGCCGCGCTTCATTTTGTCGGCCAACACCGAAACCTTGCGCTCTTCCGAGGGGACCACGCCGCGGACGATGGCCGGCTGGTTGCGCGCGCCCTTCAGCAATGCCTGGCTATCCACGTAAGGCGCGGCGCCAGCCACCCGTGGATCCTGCATGGCCACCTTCACTGCATGCGGCCAGTCCTCCATCGCGTCGCCCGCGGCGCTGACCGTGGCATGCGCGGCCATCTGCAACATCCGGTCGCGGATCTCGCGCTGGA
>JBDTPP010000064.1:0-14994 GCA_039932615.1 Pseudoxanthomonas sp. | reverse complement strand
CACCAGCACCAGGATCAGCAGCGCGTAGCCGATGAACTTGTTGTTGGTGAACACCTGCAGGGCCAGGGCCAGGCCACCCATGAAGATGAAGCCCACGGACTGCAACAGCAGCGTCCGGGCGTACACCATCGGTTCGACCTGGGTGTAGCCCTTGCCGAGCTGGATCGCGATGGATGCCAGCGCGCCGACTGCCAGGAACGCCAGGATCACCGCGACCAGCGTGGTGAACTTTGCCGCCAGAGGCACCCAGTTGGGTACCGGCATGGCATCGCTTACTTCGTTGAGCTTCGCGCCGCGTTCCTTGAACACCAGCTCGCCCGCGTAGAACAGCACGATGATGACCAGGAACAGGCTCATGCTGTTCTGCAACGCCGCCAGCATCTGCGAGGTGACCGGGTAGATGCGGGTGTCGTAAAGCACCTGCATGTTCAGCGCCGTGGCGATGAAGTTGGCGATACCGAATGCCAGCATCACCATGAATGGCACGCTGCGGAACACTCCGGCGCTGTCGAACCGGAGCTGCCGCAGGAACTGCCGCCATGCGGTCGACGTGGAAAATTCCGCGGCGACGCGCGGCATCACCGCGGCCGTGGGTGCGGCCAAGGTCGTTGCCATAGCCAGGGCTTTGGCCTTGGATCCGAAACGCCGGCGGCCAGTGCCGCTACGCTGGGTCTTGAACAGCGCGAACGTGGCCGCGAACAAGCCGGTCGCGATGGCCAGCCACAGGCAGCGGTTGGCCAGGATGTAGCCAGCCACGGCCGGCAGTCCGGTATTGCGCTCTTCCGCCGACCAGTAGCGCATTGCCCGTCCCAGCGCGCGCTGTCCCAGTGGTTCGACAAGGGTCGCCAGCCAGACGTTGTCCAGGTTCTTGGTAAGCGCGGCACTGACGCCGTACAGCACGATGAACCCGAGCACGCCGATGTACACCCACAGGATGTTGCGGGTAGTCACCGCCAGCAGCGCCAGCACCGCACCGGTGAACAGCAGGTTCGGGATCACGAACACCGCGAACGTCCACAGGTACGGCTTCAGTGAAACGGGTCCAAGCCGGGCCGGATCGATCCATGGCATGAACTGGGCGATGAAGATACCCAGGGCGATCACCGCGTACACGACGAAGCTCGCCGCCAATGCCGCGCCCAGGCGCCCGACCAGGTAGTCGCGCTTGCGGATCGGGCTGGCGAAGAACAGTTCCGAGGTGCCCTGTTCGAAATCGCGCAGCAGCGCGCCACTGATGAAGATCGTGATGATCAGCATGCCGAGCAGGGTGAACAGCGTGAGCCAGGTTGCGATCACGCTCGGCGCGTTGCGGTAGACGTTGCCGATGCCGCCGCCAATCTGCACGGCGTCACTGGCCGCGGCGCCGAAGCCGAGCAGCGCGAACAGTACCGCGAGCAGCCACAGCAGGGGGGAGCGCAGCTGTTGCCGCAGCTCGAAGCGGAAAAATTCACCAATCATCTGCGTGCCCCCTCAGGCCTGGACGGTCGAGGCGGTCCTGGCCTGCAGGCGCAGGCGCTGGAAGTACACGTCTTCGAGGTCGGGTGCCACCTGCTCGAAGCCTTCCTCGGGAAGCTCGGCGCTGAATACGTGGATCACCGGATTGCCGGCAACCAGGCGCGTGGACAATACGGTGTGGCGCGATTCGTAGTCGGGCAGGGTCGCCTTGCTGACCTGCTTGCGCCAGACCTGGTTGCTTAGCGCAGCGATGGCCTCGTTCGGCTTGCCGGTCAACAGCACCTGGCCCTTGTTCATGATCGCCATGGTCGGGCACAGATCGGTCACGTCCTCGACGATATGCGTGGAAAGGATCACCGCGACGTTCTCGCCGATCTCGGCCAGCAGATTGAGGAAACGGTTGCGTTCTTCGGGATCGAGGCCGGCGGTGGGCTCATCGACGATTACCAGGCGCGGATTGCCGAGCAATGCCTGGGCGATGCCGAAGCGCTGGCGCATGCCGCCGGAATAAGTGCCCAGCTTGCGCTTGCGCGCATCCCACAGGTTGACCTGCTTGAGCAGTCCGTCGACCACTTCGCGCCGCTGCTTGCGCGCCGTCAGGCCCTTGAGCACCGCAAAGTGCTCCAGCAGGTCTTCCGCGCTGACCTTCGGATAGACGCCAAAGTCCTGTGGCAGGTAGCCCAACTGGCGGCGCACCGCGTCCTTGTCACGCAGGATGTCGATCCTGGCGCCATCTGCGCCTTCCAGCGTCGCGGTGCCGGAATCAGCTTCCTGCAGCGTGGCCAGCGTGCGCATCAACGAGGACTTGCCTGCGCCGTTGGGACCAAGCAGGCCAAACATCCCGCGCGGGATGTCCAGGCTGACGTCGTTGAGCGCATGCACGCCGTTGGCGTAGGTCTTGGACAGGTTGCGGATGGTCAGCATCGGCGTTCACTGGAGGGGCGATTGCCGCCATCGTGAGGCCGCCGACCCATCCGCGCACCTGTCTTAAGTAATCCTGCCGCCCCTCAGGCTCACGTGATTGTGGGAGCGGCGTTAGCCGCGAAGCCCTGGAAATACAGTTACCAGGACTTCGCGACTCACCTCGCTCCCACAAGTGCAGGAGCGATCAGCCCTTCTTGCTGGCGATCCAGCGATCGACCTTGGCTTCCAGGACGTCCAGCGGCACCGAGCCATCCCTCAGCACCTCCGCATGGAACTCGCGTACGTCGAATTTCGCGCCGAGTTCCTTTTCCGCCTTCGCGCGCAGCGTCTGGATCTTCAGTTCGCCGATCTTGTAGGCCAGTGCCTGCGCCGGCCAGGCGATGTACCGCTCGGCCTCGGCGGTGGACTGGGTTTCGCTTTCGGCGGAGTTGTCGAGCATGTACTTGATCACCTGCTCGCGGGTCCAGCCCTTGCTGTGCAGGCCGGTGTCGGTGACCAGGCGGATCGCGCGCCACAGCTCGTTCTGCAGGTAGCCGAAATAGTCGTACGGGGTTTCGTACACACCCAACGACTTGCCCAGCGATTCCGAGTACAGGCCCCAGCCCTCGATGAAGGCAGTCTCGCCGCCGAAGCGGCGGAACGCGGGCACGTCGCCCAGTTCCTGCTGCAGGGCCAGCTGGAAATGGTGGCCCGGGATCGCTTCGTGCAGGAACAGGTCTTCGGCATCCCAGGTCTTGCGCGTCGGCAGGTCGTAGGTGTTGACGTAGAAGATGCCGGGACGGCTGCCGTCCTCGCTGGGGCTCTGGTACTCGCCACCCGCGGCGGACTTGGCCCGGAACGCTTCCACCGGACGGATCTCGAACGGCGCCTTGGGGATCAGCGAGAATTGTTCCGGAACGCGCTTGTTGATGCGGGCTTCCAGCGCACGGTAGTACGCAAGCAGTGCGGGCTCGTCCTTGAAGTTGAAGCGCGGGTCGGTCTGCATGAACTTGAAGAAGTCCTGCAGCGAACCCTTGAAGCCGGTCTCGGCCATCAGCTTGCGGATCTCGCCGTGGATGCGTTCGACCTCGTCCAGGCCCAACTGGTGGATCGCCGCAGCGCTCATGTCGGTGGTGGTGGTGTTGCGGACGTTGTACGCATACCAGGCCTGGCCATCGGGCAGCTTGTCGATGCCGACGCTGTCGCGGGTCGACGGCAGGTATTCATCGTTGATGAAGGCGCGCAGCTCGCGATAGGCGGGCAGCAGCTGGTCGGCGATCATGCTGCGGTAGGCGGCGGCCAGGCGCTGCTTGTCTGCCTCGCTGAAATCCTTGGGCAGATTGCTGACCGGGCCCCAGAAAAGAGTCTCTTCCGGCTTGTCCTTGATCAGAGCATCGAGTTGTGGAATCACCTTGACCATCAATGCGCGCGGCTGCACCACACCAGCCTTGATCCCGGCGCGCATGTTGGCGATGTCAGTGTCGAACAGCTGCGGCAACTTGTTGCCACGGGCCAGCCAGTTGTCGTAATCCTTGACCGTCTTGAACGGCTGCGCGCTGGTGCCGCCGCCCAGCATCACCGCATAGCTGGCAATGCTGCCCATCTGGTTGATCGGCATCATCCAGTCCGGGAAGCGCTCGCCTTCGAGCGAGTTCTTCGCATCGCGCACGAAAATTTCGTAGCTGAGCAGGTCCTGGCCGGCAAGGCCGGCGCTGCCAACATCCTCTATGGTCTTCAGCCAGCGCACCGTGAACTCGTGTTGCTGCATCCGGTATTCGGCCGATCCAAAATCGGGCAGCAGGTCGTTGTAGCGGCTGTCGCCCTGGAACGTGGCCTGGACCGGATTGAGCTTGAGCACCTCTTCCCAGTATTCCGCGTACAGCTTGGTCAACCGGGCACCCTTGGATTCAGCAACCTGGGTGCTCTCGGCGGCGTTCCTGCTTGCGGCCTCAACCTGTGGGGATGCAGTGAACAGGACGGCGGCAGTGGCAAGGGCGAGCAGGGTGGGCAGCAGACGGGTCATCGCAAGGCTCCGGAAGATGGGTAGCCAGCGAGAGTGCCGCATGTGCGCCTGCAAGGCCAGCGACGAAAGTCACGGGTGGCGCCCTGCAGGAGCGGGCCCCGCCCGCGAGTCTCTTCATAACGCAGCGCAAGGGCATCGCGGGCAGGGCCCGCTCCTACGCCCCGAAGGAAGTCTCCTTGGGGGACAGGTCAATCGGAGGCCGCTTCCTCGCGCAGTTCCTTTTCGCGGGCATGGCCCAGATAGCTGCGGATGCCGTGGCGCATCAGGTACAGCAGCGGCAGCAGGGCGATCGCAGCGAGCATCTTGTAGGCGTAGTTGACCGTGCTGACCGCCAGGAACAACGACGTCGGCCAATGCTGCGGCCCTAGAACGAAGGCGATGTACAGGACCACGAAGCTGTCGACCAGTTGCGATACCGCAGTCGAGCCGGTGGCGCGCAGCCAAACGTGCTTCTCGCCGGTGAAGTTGCGGATGCGGTGGAATACGACCACATCGATCAATTGGCCAAGCAGGAAGGCCACCACCGAACCGCCAATCGTCCACAGGCCCTGGCCGAAGATCGCGGCAAACGCCTTCTGGTAGTCGGGCACACCCTGCGACTGGGCGGCGGTCACCCACCAGCCGGCAGGTGCCAGCCCGATGGCGGCAAAGGCGAACAGGAAGCCGTAGACGATCAGCACCACTGCTACCCAGGAAATGAATTTCACACCGCGACGGCCGAAGAACTCGTTGATCGTGTCGGTCAGGATGAACACCATCGGCCACAACAAGGTGCCGGCGGTGAAGCTCAGCGAACCCTGCTGTCCAAACAGGTTCCATTGCAACGGGGCGATGCCCAGGGTGTCTTCCAGGGCGAAGATCTTGACCCCGATGAATTCGGCCAGCACCGCATTGACGCAGAAGAACGCGGCCAGCCCGATGAACAGCCTTACCGCGCGGTCATCGAGCGTGCGCGTTGGCGACATCGGTCAGCGCTCACCTGCTCGGGTGAAAGGCACGCTCTCGGGCGCTACTGCGCCGCCGGAGATGATGAAGCTCATCGCTTGGTCAACGGTCCAGTCGGTCGGTGTCAATAGTTCGATCGGCACGATTTCCAGGTAACCGGAAGTCGGGTTGGGCGTGGTCGGCACGTACACCGCGGCAAGCTCGCGGCCCGTGCCTTCCTCCTTGAGGATGCGCGTCACCAGCCCGACCGATTTCATTTCCTTGTGTGGAAAATCCACCAGCACCACGCGCTGGGTGTTGCCGGGTTTGGTCTGCAGGATGTCCACCAGCTGGCGCACGCTGGTATAGATGGTGCTGGCCAGCGGAATGCGCAGGATCAGCAGCTCGAACCAGCCAAGCATCCGTTGTCCGATCACGCGCCGGGTCAATACCCCGACGGCCAGGATCACCAGCAGGGTCGCGAAGAGGGCGATGCTGGCCTGCACCCATTGCGCGCTGAACCATCCCATCGAGTCGGGGAACGAGGCGGCGATCTGGTGCGACATCGGTTCCACCAGCGGCCGGCTGATGTCCGACAGCAGCACGAACACGAACTTCACCACCACCCAGGTCAGCCAGATCGGCAACAGGGTCAACAGGCCGGTCAGGAACAGTTTCTGCAGTGAAGGGCGGGGCGCGGGGGTAGTCATGTCGGCATTGTAACGGCCGGTGGGAGCGGGTGAAGGCCACAGATCCCCTTCTTATCGACATGACCAGCCATTCGGCTGTTGAAACCCCGCGCAGGCGGTAATCGCTCTATCGCTTTTCCACGCTTTCATCGCCGAAACAATCGAGCAAGCCCGGCGCTACGAAGCAAGAGCGATTCCCGCCCCCGACTACAGCATTCGAGGGCAGGCTCTTCGCGGGAACGACGGGCAAAAAATCCACTCAGCGCTTGCGCGGCTTCAGTCGCACGTAGATCTGCTTGCGTACCCGCGCCACCACATCGCCTTGCGCATCGACGACATCCACCGGAAACCAGCGCAGGAATTTTTCGCCGCCAGCAGTAGCCGCGCGGATTTCATCCAGCGCACTGTCTTCGATATTGAATTCGGCATGCACGGTGCCCTTGCCGGGTTTGACGAATTCGATCTCGGCGGCCCTGTCCCAGACGATGTAGTCGTTGCCCAGGCATTCCTTGACTGGAATCATCCAGAACGGGTCGGTCATGGCGAACAGGTTGCCGCCGAAGTGGGTACCGACGTAGTTGCGGTTCCAGGGCCGCGAGCGCAGCTCGACCCGCACCTGGCGCCAATCGGGCGCGATGTGGCTGACATGGATGGCGCTGGCAAGGAAAGGCGGCCACAGGTTGAATAGCAAGCGCAGGGTCGAGGCTTTCATGCGGGGTCGGCGTGGGGAAGACCGCCAAAGCCTACCATACGCAAAGGTATGGAGATTTTCGCCGTTAGAACAGCAGTGAGGACATCTTGCGGCGGTACTGGCCCACCAGGTTCTCGTCTTCCACTACGCGAAAGGCGTCGATAAGCAGCTTCCTGGGCAGTCCATCCTCATAGCCGCGATTGCGTCGCAGCATCTCCAGCAATTGCTCCAGCGCTGCTTCTGCCTTGCCGCCAACCAGCCACTGCGCGCCGAGCAGGTGGCGCGCGCGCAGGTCATCGGGATTGGAGGCGATGGCCGCTTCCAGCACTTCCGCGGGCGGCGCGTCCTTCAACAGCGCAATGAAGCCCAGGCGTGCACGGGCGCGAACGGCACGGTCGTCGGTGGCCAGGTTGGCGGGCAGGGCATCGAGCAGGGTTTCGGCTTCGCTGGCGGCGCCGGTCTTGAGCAACGCCAGGGCCAGGTCCAGCTTGAGTTCGGCTTTTTCGGGCTCGGTCTCGATGGCCTTGCGCAGGCTCATGATTTCCGCGTGCGGATCCAGCGGTGCGATTTCCTCTGCGGCCGGTTCGTCATTGGCGGCCTGGCCGGGCTCGATGCCGTGCTTCTTCAGCAGTTCGCGCAATTGGCTTTCAGGTACTGCGCCCGGGAAGCCATCGACAATCTGTCCGCCCTTGACCAGGAAGACGGTGGGGACCGAGCGGATCTGGAAGGCGGCCGCGATTTCCTGTTCCTTGTCCACGTCGACCTTGGCCAGTTGGAAGGCGCCGTTGAATTCGCCCGCCAGCTTTTCCAGGATCGGGCCCAAGGTCTTGCAAGGTCCGCACCACGGCGCCCAGAAGTCGACCAGCACCGGCGTCTGCATGGATTGCTGCAGGACCTCGGCCTCGAAAGTCTCGGTGGTGGCGTCGAAAACGTGGGTTGAGTCGGACATGGCTGGCTCGTTCTGGAAACGTGGACGTGAAATGGTGCCGCAGGGTCAGGATACAAGCTGATGTAAAAAAAACTTGACATCCAAGAAGCGTAATGTAATGTATTTCATACATTATGTATGCGCGGAATTACATTATGACCACTTACAGACCTGTCCTATTCGGCTTGAGCATCGTCAGCCTGGTTCTTGGACTCTGGCTGATCTTCTGGGCGCCCGACGGGATTTCTTTCCTGCGTAATTTGCTTGGCGGCAGCTTGCTTGGCCTGGGCGCCAGCCAAGCGGCGATACAGCTGTGGGCGCGCCCTAAGACACGCCTCGAAGACATGACTTCACCGGCGGAGGCCAGTGCCTGGATATCGCTGGTCTGTGTCGGCGCCATCACTCTTTATCTGCTGGCCAACACATCGATCTTGGCGGCTTCGGGGTCCGGTCGCGAGGCAGGCCAGATCGGGGTCAGGTTGATGATGATCCTCGTGTTCTGGATGGTGATTTCAACGGTGATTCGGATCCGACGTGGAAGTGCGGTGCGGGAGGACGAGCGCGATCGCGCCATCAATGCCCGGGCCGAAGCATGGGCGCGCGGTGCAATGACGTTGTGCCTGATCAGCCTGGTGGTGATGCTGGGATTCTCTCCCGCTGAAAAGCTGCGATGGGCCACGCCGACGATGCTCGCGTGCCAGCTGCTGTTCGTGCTGCTGTCGGCCAGCGTGGTGCGCAATGCAGTGGTGGTGGTCATGTATTGGACGGGTCGCGCTGATGAACGATGAATCGGCAAGAATCGAGCTCACCTTCCACGACTACCTGGCGCGCGGGCTCGCAGCGATCGGAGTGGCAGCAACCGCCATGCATGTCGCGCTGTTGGTCTATTTTGGAAGGAATTTCCCGGCTGCGCTCATCTTTTTCGAGTTCGTGGGCCTGGGCATGGCCTGCGCAGCCTGCATCTTCTGGTGCAAGTACAAAACCGGGTCATGGGCAGCGGCGTCGTTCGACGAGCGCGATCGCTTCATTACTGGCAGGGCTACTGGCCTGGTGGCTGGCTTCGGGATGCTTTGTTCGTCGGTAATCGCTCTGGTATGCATGGTGTCGGCGATCATGCCGCAGCCTTTGGCGCCCAACCTGCTGGCCTGGTTCGCCTGGTTCCTGTTCGTGCTCAACTGGCCGGCGATGGGTGCCGCGCGGATCCTGACGACGGACAACACATGACCGGAACGCCCATCGCCAACGAAATCCGCCGCTGGCGTTTCGAGCGCGGCGAGATGACCCAGGAAGCGCTGGCCCAGGCTTGTGGGGTGACCCGGCAGACGATCATCGCGTTGGAAGCGGGAAAGTATTCGCCGTCGCTGGAACTCGCATTTCGTATCGCACGCGCCTTTGGCGTAGGCCTCGATGAGGTCTTCAGATGGAAAACGGAATGAGCCGCGTGGTCCGTTACGCAGGTATTGCTGCCGCTGTACTGTTCGCGGTGGCGGTCGCCGGATTCGGTGTCGCGCTGGAGGGCTACCTGCAATCGCAATATCCGGTCGCACTGCTGGGGGCGAAGGGGTTTCCGCACGCGTTGGCTTTCAACCTGGTGGCGTTCGTGTTGCCTGGGATGCTGGCCGGGGTCGTGGCAATGGACTTGCGTCGACGGCTGCCAGGCGATGCCGGCTGGCCGTTGCGCGTAGGCGCGCAGCTGGTGTTCGTGTCCGCGCTGGGATTCATCGCCATGGGCTTGCTGTCACTGGACCCGGGCGACCTGGAAAGCAATGCCAGCCGTTACCACGGCACCGCCTGGATGCTGTGGTGCGTGGCCTTCGTCCCGGGTGCCTGCCTGCTGGCGGCAGGATTGCTGCGTCGGCCCGGATGGAAGTGGTTTGCGCGCCTGAGTCTGCTTGCCGCCCTGTTCGTGCTGGTCGCCGCCTTCATGCTGACCAGCGTGGTCGCCGCCGGCATCGCCCAACGTCTGGCATTCGGGACATGGCTGGGCTGGTTGATCCTGGCTGGATGGCCGCGTTTCGCAGCAGCAGGCAAGCCCTAGCGCATGCAGATGCATGGTTGCCCTTATGGACTTTCTTTGATGGGCAGGTCCGAGCTTGCTCGGATGCCCTGGCTTCAATGCGGGCAGCATCCGGGCAAGCTCGGATCAACAAAGCCGAAGCAGCTGAGCAAGCCCACTCGAGGTCAGGGATTTGCCGCTTGAAGGAGGTTTCAGGCAGGGCGTGTCCCGCCCATGCGGTCGTTTTCGCCGCAGATTGCTCGTTCCCATCGAATTTCCCCTGGTGAAAGTGCGCAATGCCAGCCAATGCCATGGCAGTGGCTGGTGCACTGCGGTAGGCTTCACAGCTTGATTTCCGCATCCAAGTCCGCCCTTCATGCCCGTTTCCGCCGAACCCGTCGCCCACGATCCTAAATCCGTCGAAACCGCCGCCCAGTCGTTCTGGGACCGGAACAAGGCTTTCGAGGTCAACGAAACTTCCGACAAGCCCAAGTTCTACTGCCTGTCGATGTTCATGTACCCCAGCGGCTCGATGCACATGGGCCACGTCCGCAATTACGTGCTCGGCGATGTGATCAGTCGCTACCAGCGCATGAATGGCAAGAACGTGCTGCAGCCAATGGGGTGGGATGCATTCGGCTTGCCGGCCGAAAACGCAGCGGTCAAGAACCACACCGCACCGGCCCAGTGGACCTACGCCAACATCGACCACATGCGTGCGCAGCTGAAACAGTTCGGCTTCGCTTACGACTGGTCGCGCGAACTGGCGACCTGCAAGCCCGAGTATTACGTGCACGAACAGCGCATGTTCACCCGCCTGCTGCGCAAAGGCATCGCCTACCGCAAGAACTCGGTGGTCAACTGGGATCCGGTGGACCAGACCGTACTGGCCAACGAGCAGGTGATAGACGGCCGCGGCTGGCGTTCGGGCGCCGTGGTCGAGAAGCGCGAGATTCCGCAATGGTTCCTGCGCATCACCGACTATGCACAGGAATTGCTGGACGGGCTGGATACGCTGCCGGGCTGGCCGGACTCGGTCAAGACCATGCAGCGCAACTGGATCGGCCGCTCCGAAGGGCTGGAAATCAAGTTCGTGGTCGAGGGTAGCGATCCCCTTACCGTGTTCACGACGCGCCCGGATACGCTGATGGGCGTGACCTTCATTTCCATCGCCGGCGAACACGCGCTGGCCTTGAAGGCGGCGGTGGGCAATCCCGAACTTGCGGCTTTCCTGGAAGAAATGAAACATGGCGGCGTCTCCGAGGCTGAACTGGAGACCCAGGAAAAGCGCGGCATGGACACCGGCCTGCGTGCCGTGCATCCGGTCACCGGCGACAGGCTGCCTGTCTGGGTCGCCAACTTCGTGCTGATGGGTTACGGCACTGGCGCGGTGATGGCGGTGCCAGGCCATGACGAACGCGACTTTGAATTCGCGCACAAGTACAAACTGCCGATCCAGCAGGTGATTGCGCTGAAGTCGCCGAAGAACGAGATCGAGCGGTCTTACGATGTCGACACCTGGCACGACTGGTACGGCGACAAGACCCGTGCCGACCTGGAGCTGGTGAATTCGGGCGAGTTCGACGGTCTGGGTTTCCGTGGCGCGTTCGAGGCGCTGGCGGAACGTTTCGAACGCAAGGGCCAGGGCCAGCGCCGCGTCAACTACCGTCTGCGCGACTGGGGCGTTTCCCGCCAGCGCTATTGGGGTTGTCCGATTCCGGTCATCTATTGTGAAAAGTGCGGCGCGGTGCCGGTGCCTGAAGCGCAATTGCCGGTGGTATTACCCGAGGACGTCGTCCTCGATGGCGTGAAATCGCCGATCAAGGCAGATCCGGAATGGCGCAAGACCACTTGTCCGGAATGCGGTGGCGCGGCCGAACGCGAAACAGACACTTTCGATACCTTCATGGAATCGAGTTGGTACTACGCGCGCTATACGTCGCCGGGCGCCAAGGACATGGTCGACAAACGCGGCAATTACTGGCTGCCGGTGGACCAGTACATCGGCGGCATTGAACACGCGATCCTGCACCTGATGTATTTTCGTTTCTACCACAAGCTCCTGCGCGACGCGCGACTGGTGGACAGCGACGAACCCGCGACCAACCTGCTGTGCCAGGGCATGGTGATCGCGGATACCTACTACCGGGGATCGGCGACTGGCAGCAAGGAATGGATCAATCCGGCCGACGTGGAAATCACCCGCGATGAACGGGGTCGCGTGATTGGTGCGAAGCTCATTGCCGATGGCCTGCCGGTGATGATCGGCGGCAGCGAGAAGATGTCCAAGTCGAAGAACAATGGCGTTGACCCGCAGGCGATGGTGGACAAGTACGGCGCCGACACGGTGCGCCTGTTCTCGATGTTCGCCGCGCCACCGGAACAGTCGCTGGAATGGAACGAGGCTGGCGTCGAAGGCATGTCGCGGTTCCTGCGTCGGCTGTGGGCGCAGGCGCACAAGCATGCGGCTTCGGGTACGTACACAGGTCCGATCCCGGACCCGGCTACGCTGTCCGCGGAACAGAAGGCGCTGCGTCGCAAGACCCACCAGACCATCGACAAGGTCGTGGGCGATTACGGCCAGCGCCATGGTTTCAACACCGCCATTGCGGCGGTGATGGAATTGTCGAACACGCTCGGCAAGTTCGACCCTTCGACAGGCCCGGCACCCAGTGACAATGATCGGGCGATTCGCCAGGAAGCACTGGAAGCAGCGGTGCTTCTGCTCAATCCGATCACCCCGCATACCAGCCACGCGTTGTGGCAGGTACTGGGACATGAGGAAACCCTGCTGGAAGACCTGCGGTTCCCGGCGGCCGAGCGTGCCGCACTGGTGAGCGACCAGGTGACCCTGGCGATCCAGGTCAACGGCAAGCTGCGCGGCACGATCGAGGTGGCCACGGACCTGCCGCGCGATCAGGTCGAGGCGCTGGCACGGGCCGAGCCCAATACCGCCAAATTCATGCAGGGCCTGGAGGTCCGCAAGGTGATCATCGTGCCGGGCAAGATCGTCAACATAGTGGCCGCCTGAGCGGTCGGGATGCGCCTCTACCGGACTGCACCTGCTGCATTGCTGGTCGCGCTGGCCTTGTTGCAAGTGCTGCCGGCGCGGGCGGCGGACATCGATTTCGCCCGTTACACCGAGTCAACGCTCGCTGATGTCATCGCTCGGGGCAAGCAGTTGCGGGGCGAGGTCGATGAATCCCGGGCCCGGGGAAAATTGGTGTTCCAGCATGACCCGCAGTATCCACCTTCCAGGCTCCAGGTCAGGTGGAGCGGGGAATCGCGTCCATTGACCGAAAACGCCCGCGAATGCCTGGAGTACGGCAGGGATGAGGCAAATGCGATCGCGCATCTGTTCATCCGCGAGGTGTGGTAGTCGCTGCCGGAGGCGAGTCGTCATGGATGCCCATCCAGGAGACGCTTTATGCGGACTGGCTCGCGGAAGTAGGCGAGGGCGGAGAAGTGGTGGTGTATGCGACCCTGTTCGCATTCATCGATGGCCTTCCGGTCATGACCATCAATGAATTCCAGGCACTGGTCGTTGCTGGCAAGGCATGACCGCCGAAGCGCTGATGATGAAGCCCGGTTTATCCAAAGCCGGGTAGGCTATTGATGCCCGTGCCGGGCTCGTCCAGACTTGGCCCATGACCAGAACCCCCATGTTTCCCTTGCTGCGCGTGTTGACTGCGTGCCTGCTTGCCCTTGTGGTCTCCGCCTGCGGCTTCCATCTGCGCAACAAGATCGCCCTGCCGCCCGACCTGGGCCCGGTACGGGTCACCTCGACAACGCTTTACAGCCCGCTGGCCGAATCGCTGGCGACCGGCCTCAAGCATGCCGGGGCGATAACGGCCGCATCCGATGCGAAGGACGTGGCGACCCTGGAGGTGCTTTCGGAACGCTGGGGCGACCTGCCCATCAGCATCGACGCCTTCGGCCGCGCGCAGGAATTCAGCCTGCGCTACGCGGCGGTCTTCGTGTTCCGCCGCGCCGACGGCAGCACCCTTGTGCCGCAGCAAGTGGTGGAACTTTCGCGCGACTACGTCTCGCCGCCGGTCAATGCCACGGGTACGACCACCGAAAGGGAAATACTGGCCACCGAACTGCGTCGCGAGATGGCCGCTTCGATCCTGCGCCGCGTGGATGGCGTGATCCGCGGCGGCGTGCAGGGGCAGGAACCGTCCCCGTAAGATGGAAATCACCCCGGAACGGATGGTCGCGCTGCCCCTGGATGGCGAGCTGCATCCGGTTTACCTGATTGCCGGCCCCGAAACACTGCGGGTGCTGGAAGCGGCAGATGCGGTACGTCGCAGCGCCCGTGCGCAAGGCATCGGCGAACGCGAGGTGTTTGATGCCGATGGCCGGGATTTTGACTGGGGCATGCTCAAAGGCACTTTCAACGCCCCCAGCCTGTTCAGCGCGCGGCGCGTGGTGGAAGTGCGGCTGCCGACTGGCAAGCCGGGCAAGGAGGGCGCCGAAGTCATTTCTTCCTTTTGCGCCAATCCCCCGCCCGACGTGATCCTGTTGGTCACCGCAGGCGAGTGGAGCAAGGCCCATCACGGAAAATGGACCGAAGCGGTTTCAAGGATCGGCTTGATTTCAATTGCCTGGGCCATCAAGCCGCATGAGCTGGCAGGCTGGGTCGAGACCCGCCTGCGCATGAAAGGTTTGCGCGCCGACCGCGATGCGGTGCAGATCCTGGTTGAACGCGTGGAGGGCAACTTGCTGGCCGCTGCGCAGGAAATCGACAAGCTGGTCCTGTTGGCCGGCGGCGACACGCTGGATGCCGTGACCATGCAGTCGCTGGTCGCCGATGCCGCACGATACGACGTCTTCCGCCTGACCGATGCGGTGCTGGACGGGCAGGCAGCGCAGGTATCACGCATGCTCGCGGGCTTGCGCGCCGAAGGCGATGCAGTGGCTGGCTTGATGCCGATGGTGGTCAGGGAGTTGTTACGCACCGCCGCCTTGGCGCGAGCGCAGGCACGCGGTGGCAACCTGGGCGCGGAAATGAAATCGCAGGGCATCTGGGAAGCGCGGCAGGCGCCGTTCAAGCGTGCCCTGCAACGGCATCCCAATCCCACGCGCTGGGATCGTTTCGTTGCCGAGGCCTCGCGCATCGACCGTATCGCCAAAGGCCGCGCCGAAGGCGACGCCTGGGTGGCCATGGAACGGCTGCTGCTGGCCATCGCCGAAGCACGTGCAGTGCGCTTGCTGGTGGCTTGAAGCGGCAGGAGTGAGAAACGAGGAGTGAGCAGTGAGCGCTCTACGTTCCTATTTCCCACGGGTGTGAATCACCCTGCACACAGAAAAATCCGACACCGCATAAATCACACACCAGCCGCCACCAAAAGACTCACACTCGTTTCTCGTTTCTCGTTTCTC
>JBDTPP010000063.1:0-15033 GCA_039932615.1 Pseudoxanthomonas sp. | reverse complement strand
AGCGGATCTTCCCGATCGGTCGCCTGGACAAGGAATCGGAAGGCCTGATCCTGCTGACCAGCAACGGTGACATCGTCAACGAGATCCTGCGCGCGGAAAACAGGCACGAGAAGGAATACCACGTCGCGGTGAACAAGCCGGTCACCGATGAATTCCTGCGCGGCATGGCCCGCGGCGTACGCATCCGCGACGAGATGACGTTGCCCTGCAAGACCGCGAGACTGGCCAAGTTCGGTTTTCGCATCGTCCTGACCCAGGGCTTGAACCGTCAGATCCGGCTGATGTCGGGGGCGTTTGATTACCGGGTCAAGCAATTGCGTCGTGTGCGTATCGACAGTCTCAAGCTGGGAGCCTTGAAGCCCGGACAATGGCGCAACCTGACCGAGATCGAGCTGCGCGGACTGCTGCCGCAACGCACGGAATGGTGATCCCTTCGCCGCGGTAGCCGCCATGCTCGCCACCCTCGCCATTTCCAACTATCGCTCGCTGCGCGAACTGGTCGTGCCGATGGGCCGGCTGAACCTGGTCACCGGCGCCAACGGCAGCGGCAAATCCAACCTCTATCGCGCGCTTCGCCTGCTGGCCGAGACCGCGCAGGGCGGGGTAGTGCCCAGCCTGGCGCGCGAAGGCGGCCTGCCTTCGGTGTTGTGGGCCGGCCCCGAGAAGCCAAGCGACGCCATGGGCCGTGGTGAGGTGCCCATCCAGGGCGGTCCGCGCCAGCAATCCGTGGCGCTGCGCTTGGGTTTCGCTGGCGACGAATACGGATACGCCATCGACATGGGACTGCCCGTGCCCTCGCTCTCCATGTTCGCGCTTGATCCGGTGATCAAGGGTGAGGCGATCTGGAACGGCTCGTTCCTGCGTGCGGCCAACCTATTGGTGGAACGACGTGGCGCGATGGTGCGCGTGCGTGAAGGACGCAACTGGCGCGTGGTCGCCGAGCACCTGAGTCCGTTCGAAAGTCTGTTCACCCAGATTGCCGATCCGCAACGCGCGCCGGAAGTGCTGGCGCTGCGCGACGCCATCCGCGGCTGGCGGTTTTACGATCATTTCCGCAGCGACCAGGAAGCGCCGGCGCGCCTGCCGCAACTGGCCACGTTCACCCCGGTGCTGAGCCACGACGGGCGTGATCTCGCTGCCGCCTGGCAGACCATCCGCGAGATCGGCGACGTGCATGCGCTGGACGCGGCGATCGAAGACGCATTCCCCGGCGCATCTGTGCGGGTAGCCGAAACCGACGGCCGTTTCACCCTGTTGTTCTCGCAGCACGGGCTGTTGCGGCCGCTGGCCTCGTCGGAACTGTCCGATGGCACCTTGCGCTATCTGTCGTGGATCGCTGCGCTGCACACGCCGCGCCCGCCACCGTTGATGGTATTGAACGAACCGGAGACCAGCCTGCATCCGGATCTGCTGCCGGCGCTGGCGCGGCTGATCGCCCAGGCCTCGCGCCGGACCCAGGTCTGGGTGGTATCGCATGCGTCGCGCTTGATCGCCTCGCTGGAGCGGGAGCCGGAATGCCACACCATCCAACTGGAAAAACAGCTCAGCCAGACCCGGGTCGCCCGGCAGGGGATGCTGGAAGCGCCGGCCTGGCATTGGCCGCAGCGTTGAGCGAGTGGGACGTGGCTGCAAGTTCACTCGACAAGTTCACTCGACCAGGCCCTTGGATTCCGAGACACCGAGCACTTCCGGATGCTCGACCCGCTTGCGTCGGTCCAGCAGCGGGTGCAGGAACACGGCGGCGAGGATGATCGCCACGCCCAGGTAGAACAGCGGGGTCAGTTCGCGTTGTTCGCCCAGCAGCACGATGGCCAGGACGATGGCGTAGACCGGCTCCAGGTTGGTGACCAGTTGCACGCCGTAGGCGCTGAGATGGCGCAATGCCACCAGCGACAGGGCAAACGGCAGCAGCGTGCATAGCAATGACAGGGCCAGCAACAACAGGCTGTCGTGCAGGCTTGGGATGATCAGCAGGTCGCCGGCAAAAGCGGGAAAAACCAGCGGCATCAGTGGCGCCAGTGCGGTCAGCAGCAGGGTGCCGGCACCCAGCTCCAGGGCGGTCACGGTGAGCGGGTCGCCACCATCGACCATGCGCTTGTTCAAGGAGCCAAACAGGGCCACCAGCAAGGCCGAAAGCGCGCCGACCAGAATGCCGGTGCGCATGCCATGGGGAACGCCACCGACCACCAGGGCTACGCCCGGGAGCACGGCCAAACCAAAGACGAGTTCACGCAGTGAGAAGGGACGCCGCGCCAACCAGGGCTCGACCACGGCGGTGAATGCCGGCGCCAGGGCGATGCAGGTGGCCGCGACCGAGGCGTTGGCCAGTTTCACCGCGCCATAGAACGTCAGCCAGTGCAGCGCCACCAGCGCGCCGATGCCGGAGTAAGCCAGCATCGTCCTGAGCGGCATCGCCCGCAGTCCCCGCCACACGCTGGGCAACATCGCCAGCGTCGCCACCACCAGCAACATCCGCCACCACACCAGCGGCAGCGCGGGCAGGGTGATCATCTTGCCCAGGATCGCGGTGAAGCCCCACAGCAGCACGCAGAAATGGATCTGCAACTGGGCTTTGGCGGCGGGCGACAGGGGCATGCGACCATTGTCGCCGATGCCGGCGCGCTGGCGATACGACGCCACGGCGGCGGTGATGGGCGAATCTTTCAACAGTTGCCTGCACGACCTGTTTTGGGAATTGGGTCCCGTTTCCCTGCGCAAGATGTTCGGCGGGCAAGGCCTCTATCACGATGGGGTGATCATCGGCCTGGTCATTGGCGACGAACTGTTCCTGAAGACCGACGCCGTCACCCGCAATGCATTCGAGCAGGCGGGTGACAATTCTTTCACCTACGAGGGCAAGAGCAAGCCGGTGGTGATGAATTATTTTTCACCGCCAGCCGAGGCGATGGAGCCGGCGCGATCGATGAAGCTATGGGCGTGGCTGGCTTATGAGGCTGCGTTGCGGAAAAAGGCGAGCGAGAAGCCCGCTGCGAAGCTGCGCAGAAAATAGGGCGGGTCTCGACCCGCCTTCCGGGTCTTGCTACTCCTGAAAGCGGTGGGCCAAGGCCCGCCCTACGCACCCAGGCGTTTCAGCAATGCCATCGCGGCCGCGGGATTCCGCTCCTTGGCGCTGCTGATGAAATAAACGAATACATCGCGCGGCGTTGCCATCGGTGTCGGCGCTTCGAGATGCGGCAGTTCGGCAGGGTCGCCTCCCACGGCCCACGATAACGCCCGCTTGCTCCACGCATCGAGATCGGCATCGGCGTAGCCGGTCGCGATCTCCGCCCGGGAGCGCATCAGCCTGGCATAGACGAAGTCGGTGGTGAGATCAGAGAATGAAGGATATTCGCTGGAATCGGTGAACACGGTCGCCATGCCGTGTTTTCGCGCAAGCGCAAGGTAGTGCGCATCGATGAAGCCGGGGTCGCGCACGTCCAGCACATGGCGCAGGCGACGACCCCCATGTTCGCGTGGCAGCAGTTCGACGAAGGCGGCGAATTCTCCAGCGTCGATGCGCTTGCCCTTGTCGAACTGCCAGACCAGCGGCCCCAGTTTGTCGCCCAGCTCGACGATGCCGCCGATGAAGTCCTCGATCTGGTGCCCGGTCTTCGACGGCGCGCGCGATTCCATGATCCGTCGCGGGGCCTTCGCCGAGAAAATGAAATCGTCCGGCGTCTCGTCGCGCCACTTGGCATAGGTTGCCGGCTTCTGCGTGCCGTAGTAGGTGCCGTTGATCTCGATGGAAGTGAGCTGGCGGCTGGCGTACTCGAGCTCCCGGCGCTGGACCAGCCCGTCGGGATAGAACATGCCGCCGCGCCAGGGCGCGTAGGTCCAGCCGCCGATGCCGACGCGGATGCACGAGGATTTCCCCTTCGTCGCTTCGACGGAAGGGTTGGTGGAAGAATTCCGGGAAGAATCCCTCGATAACAGGTGGGCGGTGGCCGTTGCTTCGTTGCGCTTGTTCATGCTTTCCAGGGATCGTAGCTGCCGAACCACCACAGGTGCCCTTCCAGGTCGCGGCAGGAATAGCCGCGACCGCCATAGTCCTGGTCAGCTATCTCAATGACGATGATCGCGCCCGCCGCCTTGGCCTGCGCGTAATGCGCATCGGCATCGGCGACGATCACGCAGGGGCTCTGGGTTTCCCGCAGGCCGGTTTCCTCCGGCTGCACAATCTGCCTGCCCCATTCGCTGCTGTTGTCGGCGGAGCCCAGCATGACCATGCCATTGCCGAAGGTCAGCTGCGCGTGGTGCACGGTATCGCCGTCGGCGTAGACGGCATGTTTCTGGAAGCCGAAGGCCTGGCACAGCCACTCGATGGCGGCGTGCGCATCGCGATAGCGCAGGCACGGAATTATCGTGCTGGTGGTGTCGGCGGCGAGTTGCATGGAATTCTCCTCTGCCTGGGCGATCTGCTCCGTTCGGGCAGCAAGCATAATCCACGTCTTACCGAGTCGCACCGGGGATTTCGCGGATCAGGAGCGGCCGCCAATATCCGGCAATTCAATCCGCGACGGGGCAATCTAGAATGCAGCCTTCGACCGAAGGATCATGCATGCACTGGACCACCCCGGATCTTTGCGACGCCAATCCTGAAGCAGCGGTGGCGGAACCGCTGTTCCGTGATTACGGCGGCAACCTGGCCTTTTGCGGAAGCATCATGACGATCCGTTGCTTCGAGGATAATTCCAGGGTGCGTGACCTGGTCGCCACCGATGGACAGGGCAAGGTGCTGGTGGTCGATGGCGGAGGATCGTGGCGGCGGTCGCTGTTGGGCGACGTGCTGGCGGAAACGGCGGTCGTCCATGGCTGGAGCGGCATGTTGATCCATGGCTGCGTGCGCGACGTGGAGGCGTTGGCGAAGTTGCCGCTGGGGGTGAAAGCTCTGGCGGCCTGCCCCCTCAAGACCGAGAAGCTGGGTTTGGGCGAGGTGGGAGTCGAAGTCGCTTTCGGCGGCATGGTCTTCGCGCCGGGGCATTGGCTGTATGCCGACGGCAATGGAGTCATCGTCGCAGCCCGGGACTTGCTTTCCTAGGGGTGGTGCGAGTGCAGGCCGTGGAAGTTCGTAGCCTTGCGGCAGCGGCCCCAGCGCCATGCATGGGCAGGTCCCCGGGTGCACCGCCGAAGGGCGGGCAACCCGGACACCGCAGGATGCCGCAGCTTCCGTTGACGGAAATCCGAGGTCCGATGATTTGTCGATTATGATGCAGCAAGGGTCGACGGCAGGCGTTGCACCAGGCAACGCACGCTTCATTCGGGAACCGGAATCATGCTGATAGAAGAACGCGAAATCCGCGTCGCCAGCCTGCGGCCGGGGATGTACGTCAGTCGCCTGGACCGGGACTGGATCGGCACGCCGTTCCTGCTGCAGGGATTCCTGGTACAGGCCCAGGAAGACATCGACCTGCTCGGACAGTATTGCCGGCACGTGTTCGTAGACATCGTCAAGAGCGAGAACTTCGTCAGGCTATCGCTGCAGCGCCTCACGCGTCCGGGAGAGGGCGGTTACGACGTGCCCGACCTCAAGGCGATTGCCGACAGCCGGCCGCGCCCGGTCCTGCACAAGATCGAGGACGAACTTCCGCGTGCGCGCGAAGCGGTGCAGGAGGCACGCAAGGCGACCACAGAGATCATGGACGGCTTGCGCGCCGGCAACAAAATGAACGAAACGGATGTGGACCAGGTGGTGACGCCGTTGGTGGAGAGCGTGTTGCGCAATCCCGATGCCTATTTCTGGCTTGAATCGATGCGCCAGCACGACAGCTACACCTACAGCCATGCGATGAATTGTTGCGTCCTGATGGCGGCGTTCGGCAGGCATCTGGGCCTGCCCGATGAAGCGCTGCACGACCTGGCGACCGGCGGCCTGCTTCTGGACATCGGCAAGACCGGGGTCCCGGAGGAGCTGCTGGAACGGGTGCAAGGGTTGACCGATGACGAGCAGGGCCAGCTCCGCAACCATGTTGTGCAGGGTCTGCGTCTGTACGACGAATCGGGTGCAGGCAACGCCGGGGTGCGCGAGATCATCCAGGCCCATCATGAGCGCGAGGATGGTTCCGGCTATCCGTCGGGACTGGTCGGCGAACACATCCCGCTGTTCGGCCGCCTGGCCGCCATCGTCGATTCCTATGACGCCATGACCAGCGCGCGGCCTTACCGGCCGCCGGTTTCGAAATACGAGGCCTTGCAGCGCATGTACCGCCAGCGCAGCCAGCTGTTCCAAGGCGATCTGCTGGAGCAGTTCGTGCAGTGCTTGGGTGTGTATCCGGTAGGCACGCTGGTCGAATTGAGCACCGGCGAAGTCGCCGTGGTCATGGCCCAGAACCCGGTGCGACGACTGTTCCCGCGGGTCATGCTGTTGACCGACGTGGGCAAGAAGCTGCGCAACGGATTCGAGTCGCTGGACCTGCGCGACACCCTGGCGGGCAAGGCCTCGGCCCAGATCAGCATTCGGCGCTGCCTGCAGGCCGGAACCTATGGGCTGGACCCGAAGGAACTCTACCTTTGATCGCGCGACGCATGACCTTACAGCGCATGACCCTACCGCGCCTGATCGTGCAACGCACGCCGCCGCAATGCATGGCTGCGACTATCCTGGGCAGGGGAAGGCGCAAGTGCTGAACCGGGAGCAGTTGTTCAAGACGATTGACCAGTCCGCACCGACGGGTGGCCAGGAAGGGGCCCTGCTGGTCGTGCGCGTGCAGAACCTGCGCGATTACGAAACGATGTTTGGTTACGACACCGGAGAATTCCTGGTCCAGGCCTTCGAGGAAAAACTGCGCGAATGCCTGCGCGATGCCGACATAGTCGTGCGCATCGGTGAATGCGATTACGCGGTGGTGTTGCCGCGCCTGCGGGATCGCAACCATGTGATCATGGCCGCGGCCAAGGTTGCGCGCGCCTTCCAGGATCCGCTCCAGGTTCGCAGCCGGCCCGCCTGGGTGAACGTCGCGGTTGGCGCGTGCCTGTCAGCAGATGCCACCACGCCGGCGGCCGCGTGTCGCCAGGCCGATGCCGCATGCAAGCTGGCCTGGAGCCTGCGCGAACGTCATGCGATGCATGAAGGCGCGCCCCCACCGCTGGTGAGCTATGACCAGTTGTACGAAGCGATCGCCAGCAATCGGCTGCAGGTATATCTGCAACCGGTCTATTCCCTGCAGGACGGCACGCTCAGGGGCGTCGAATCGCTGTCGCGCTGGCCGCACAGCGTGCACGGCATGATCGGCCCGGACGTTTTCGTGCCAATGGCCGAGCAGGCCGGGTTGATCCACGAGATCACCCGCTGGAACATCAATGCCACGTTCCGCCATTGCTCTGCATGGCTTGAAAATCAGCCCGGCCTGAAATGTGCGATCAATATCTCGCCCCTGGCCTTGACCACTCCGGGCTTCGTGGAACAGATGACGGCTGCCGTGAGGATATGGAAGCTCCGTCCGGCCAGCGTGATGCTGGAAGTCACCGAGACCGCCTTCGTGGATAACCAGGGCCAGCTGGCGCATACGCTGTCCACGTTGCATGGAATGGGGCTGGGCATCTCCATCGACGATTTCGGCACCGGTTATTCATCGCTTTCCTATCTCAAGCAGTTCCCGGTCGATGAGCTGAAGATCGACATGAGTTTCGTACGCGAACTGACCGTCAACCCGCGCGCCGTCAGGCTGGTCTCTTCCATCATTGAAATGGCCCACGGCCTGGATGCAATCGCAGTGGCCGAAGGCATCGAGAGCGCCGAAACCTGGCGGCTGCTGCAGGAAATGGGTTGCGACCTGGGCCAGGGTTTCTATTCCGGGCGGCCGCAACCGGCCGAGGAAGCGCTGGCCATGCTGGCCGACGCTTCCTGACCCGGTTGGATCACTGGATCGGCTGGTCCAGCATCAACTCGCGCACGAAGCGCACCGGTGGCGCGCCGTAGGACAACACCTGGTCGTGGTAGGCCTTCAGGTTGAACTTGTCGCCCAGCTTGGCCTCCATCGCCTTGCGGGTGTCGTAGTGTTCCTGCACGCCAACGAAGTAGGTGGGCAGTTGCGCTGAAGTCAGTTGCACGCGGGTCCACTTTCCGTCCGCCTCGCGTTCCTGCTGGAAGGTCTGGCGCACCATCAGGTCCATCGCCTGTTCCTTGGTCCAGTGGTCCACGTGCACGCCCTGGTCGAGGATCGCGTTGGCGATCGTGCGCAGGTAAAACTTCAGCTGCACCAGGCGAAACAGAGGATCGTTATCCATGTAGCCGGCTTCGGCCATCATGTTTTCGGTGTACACCGCCCAACCCTCGGCGAACATGCCCGAGCGCAGCACCGCGCGCAGGGTCGACGGGAACTTGGCCGAATGCCAGCCTTCCAGGTAATGGCCCGGCGTGCCTTCGTGGATACTGAGCAGGTGGATCATGCGGCTGTTGTATTCGCGCAGGAACGAATCGACCTTCTTCGCGTCCCAGTCTTCCGGGATCGGCGAGACCGCGTAGAACGTCTCCAGGTTCTTGTCCAGCGGACCGGGTGAATCGCAGTAGGCCACGGCCACGCCGCGCTGGAACTCGGGCATGGTGATGATCTTGACCGGCGAGTCGGGCAGGGTGACCAGGTCTTTCTCGCGGACGAAATCGGTCGACGATTTCAACGCCGCCTCGGCCGCCTCGACTACCTTGTCGCGCGCCGGCTTGTCGGCATAGGCCAGTTCAAGCGCCGCCTCGATTGCCTTCTGCTGCTGGTCATCGCTGGGAGCATCGGGCATCTGCGGCGCACCCGCCTTGTCCTTCAGCACGGTGCGGGCGATCGTGTACATCTCATCGCGTACCCGCTTCAGTTCGCCTTCGGCACGCTGTTTGATCTCGGCGCGCGACAGTGACGACAGCAGGGCGAATTGCAGTTTCTGGTCGTACAGGGTCTGACCGATGCGGAAGTCCCCCTTCGCATTCGGCACCAATGTCTTTTCCAGCCACTGCTTCTGCTCGGCCACGGCCTTGGTCAGGGCCGCGCTCGCTTTCTCGGCGCGAATGCGATCGGCTTCCGGCAACTCCTTGAGGTGCGGGGTGATGAACATGGCGACGATGCTGAGGATGCCGTCGTTCTGCTTCAACACCGTTTCCGCATGCACCCTGGGAACGCGCGCCGGGTCAAGATTCTCGCGCGACTGCGCCAACAGCACGGGGATCTTCTCCATGCGCGCGGTGGCGGAACGGAGGCGGTCGGGCAAGGGGGCGAATTCCCGCGCCATCAGGTTGTACAACGCGCCGCCGGCCAGGCCGTTGTACACCTGTGGATCCCAGGCCCAGCTCTGCTGGGTCTCGGTATCCCAGATGCCGTACTGCAACTGGTTACGCAGGATCGCCGCATCCACCTGGTTCTCACGCGACAGCTTTGCTGCATCCAGCGCATCGAGTTCAGCCAGGATTTTCTTGCCGAAATCCACGCCCTTCTGCCGTCCCGCGGCGCTGAGGTCGTCGATCTCGCTGTCGTATTTGTGTTCGCCGATCTGGGTAGCAGTGACCGGCGATTGTTGGAACCAGCCGTCAAGCGCGCGCTGGGACAGGTCGGCGAATTTCGCGTCGGCCTGGGCGGTGTCGCCGGCCGCAGCAACGGGCGCGGCTGCGTCCGTGGCAACAGCGGGCGCCTCGGCCTTCTGGCAGGCGGCAAGGCTGGAGAGCAGGGCGAGGGCTAGCAGGCTGTGGCGCATTTTCGAAGGTTCCCGTTGCAGTGCGGCATTGCACGAAGTCCCAAAGCATAGGCAAAACCGCCAGCCGGTGCATGTGCCCATGCTCATGTTTGGGCTTATGCTCGCCACAAACCCACGATGGAGCCCAGGACTTGGAGACCGAGACATGAAGCACGCCGGCAGCTGCCATTGCGGCAGGATCGCTTTTGAATTGGAAGCGGAGATCAAGGAAGTCGCCGATTGCAACTGTTCCCTCTGCCGGCGTCGCGGCGGCCTGCTGTGGTTCGGTCCGCGCGATGCGCTGGTGCTGAAGACACCCGAATCCGACCTGTCCACTTACACCTTCAACAAGCATCACATCCAGCATCATTTCTGCGCGGTGTGCGGGGTCTCGCCGTTCGGTGAAGGCGACAATCCCAAGGGCGGGACGAAAATGATTGCGGTCAACGTGCGCTGTCTGCCCGATGTGGACTTCAAGTCGCTGAAGGTCAATGAATTCGATGGGGCCAGCCTGTGACGGGCCAACCTGTGATGGGAATCCACAGAAGCCTCAGGCGTGGTGGGTGGATCTGCATCGCCGTAGTCGCTATCTGCGCCTGCAGCAACAAGGAAATGGCCGCCGGCGCACCAGCGAAGAACCTCGCGCCGCCGAGCCAGGGCGCTTTCCTCGCCTATGAGCATGACGTCGCCATCGAGCTGGCGGCGGCGGATATCCCGGTGCGCATGCAGGCGGTGCAGGCCAGTTGCCAGTCGGGGAAATTCGGCGATTGCGCGGTGCTGGACGTGCGCCAAACAGCAGGCGATTCCCCTAGTGCTTCCCTGACCGTGCGCATCGCCCCGCAAGGGGTGGAGCCGATCATCCGCCAGGCCGCGCAAGGCGCGGAGATCGGCAGCCGCAACACCCATGCCGAGGACCTGGCACAGGTGGTGGCCGACAACGACCTGCAACAACTGCGCCTGCAGAAGGAACACGCGCGCTTGCTCGAATTCCAGCAGCGCAAGGACCTGGCCGTGGCCGACCTGCTGGCCATCTCCAAGCAGCTTTCTGAAATCGAAGCGGGCGTGGAAACCGCGCAACGCGAGGGCGCGCAGCATCGGCGGAGGATCGACACGCAACGGCTCACCCTGGATTTCCATCCGCCGGGCGGGCAACGCGGACGCAGCGAGATTGGCCAGGCGTTCGCCGATTTCGCCAGCATCCTGTCGTTCAGCATCGCCTGGATGATCCGCGCGTTCGCAGGCTTGCTGCCGCTGCTGGCGGTGTTGTCGCTGGTCGTCTTCGTCTGGCGGCGCCGGCGCAAGCGCAGGATCGGATCGTGATTCCTGCGCGCCATCTGCTCTGGCTGGTTCTGCTTGGATCGGTCCCGGCCGGGGCGCAGGATGCGTGCCCACCTGAAGGCATCGATGTCGGTTCCCTGCAGCGATTGAAGCAGCAGGAGTTCGCGGTCGATGACGAGGCCACGCGTCATTCCCTGGCGCTGGGGTTGCTTGGTTGCCTGTCCAGTCCGGATCCGGCATTGCGCGACGGCATCGCCTATGAGGCGATCACCAATTGGCTGCGCAGCGACCAGTTGGATGTCGCCACCCGCAGGCAACTGCGCGACCAGCTGTATGCGATCTCGAAGGAGCCCGATGTCAATGGTTTTCGCCAGCCGTTCGCGGCGCTGGTCCTGTCCGAAGTCGCGCGTACCGACCGCATCACGCCGTGGATGTCGCCGAAAGAGCGGGTGGCGATGGTGGGTGCCGCCGCGGATTACCTGGCATCGGTACGCGATTACCGCGGTTATGACGATGCGCAGGGCTGGCGCCACGGCGTGGCCCACGGCAGCGACTGGCTGATGCAGTTGGCGCTGAATCCGGCGCTGGAACGCGCGCAACTCGAGCCCATGCTCAAGGCCATCGCCAGCCAGGCGGTTCCCGAATCGGCGCATGCCTATGTCTTCGGTGAACCCGGACGCCTGGCGCGTCCGGTGCTGTATCTCGCCAAGCGTGGTTGGCTTAGCGAGGCCGAGTGGATCGAGTGGTTTGGCCAACTGCCGGCCCGCATCGGCGATCCGGCCAAGGCCTATGCCGACAGCGCGTGGCTGGCACGTCGACACGACCTGATTGCCTTCCTCAACGCGATCTATCTGGAGGCGGACCAGTCCGACGATGCGCAGATCAAGACGTTGAAGGGACCGGTGGTGATCGCGATGAAGACGGTGCCTTGAATTTGGGGATGCAGGCAGGGGGCCTGATTCCTTTTTCCCAACGTATCGCATTGCGCGGTGGCTGCCGTGGGAGCGCCGCCAGTCGCGATGAAGCCAAGTCGCTGTCGTTTTCGCGTCGTAATTCGCTCCCACGTGCCCGCCGTGCAGATCCGGGCTTGCCCTGATGCGATAGATTGTTCGCGTAAAGCATCCGGTAAAGCCCGGACTTGCAACGCAAGAACGGGTCAGGATTACCCGCCAGTAACCGAATCAGGCAGCCAAGCCGCGCATGCTGCCATCAGTGGCAATGCTGGCTTGCGAAGCGCTGGCCACCGCATCGCGCAGCATTGCCGGCGCGATGTAAACGCGATGCACGCGATCGATCAATGACATGTAGATGCGGCCGAACATGTTGTTGTAACGAATGCGCGTACCCAAAGTGAAATCAATCTGGCTGTCGCTGACCACCTGCACACCTACGCAGGAGCGGAACACCAGATGGCGGTCGTCGGCGCCCAGTACTACTTGTGATCGCATGTCGTCGCCATCTGTCCTGGCATCAAGCACCGGATAGCGTCCGGCGAACAACCGGTCCTGCTGCCTCGACAAAAGCGATGAAACCGGGCATCCCAGTGGCGACGTGCGCAGCTTCAGCGGCCAGACCAGTACATTGCGCAGACGCATCAACCAGGAAACCCCCAACGGCCTCGCGACCAGGAATCCTTCCAGTACTTCCGCCATTACCTGCCGGGAGGAAAGGCGCGAGTAGCCTTCGCCGCGCACGGTCAGTCGGAAGATATCCTGGTGATCGCTGCGTTCCGGCAATTGCTCGTGCAGCAGAGAGCCTGGCGGCAATTGTTGTAATTCCTGGACCACCAGCTGGTGGCTTCCGCCCGCGACGAAACCCTTGAAATCCTGCATCGCACCCAGGGCGCCGCGCAATAGCCCGGCAAAGCAGTGCATCACCCGGTGCAGTTGGTAGGCAATGGTGCCAGGTGCGGCATCCAGCGACAGGCTGGTAATGGGTATTTCCCGGTGCCGGACCGGTTCGCGTTGCAACAGGTCGGTCACCGCAACGGGGAGGAGTTCCGTCAACGTGGCGATACCCGCATTTCCGGATAACACCGAGGCACGTGCAGCTTCGGGTAGCTGTCCACCCAGCTCATTGGTGTGACAGGAAAGGGCGAAAAACACCGGATGCCGCGCGCGATCGTTGCGCGAGGCGAACTGGTGCCAGGTGCCGCCGCCGAAGCGCGCGGTGAACAGGCAGTCAGGCGGGATATCTATGTAGCGAAGGGCGCTGACGAAGCTGCGCGGATCGCTTTCGATCTGCTCCTGCGATGCCGTGGAGAACCGCAGCTGCGCGCCGCCGCTGCCGGAGACGGCCGTGAATACACGGTGCCCGGCATGACGATGGAAAGGATGACCTTGCGGCCCCACAGCGAATGAGAACAACGCCGAGGTCTCGCCGTTGGCGAAATCGGTCGCGGCCAGCCGGGTCGACGGTTCATCCAGCTGGTCGACGAAGTCCTTGTGCGCTCGCTGCCTGTGCAGCGCTGCTGCATAGAGCTGGTTGCCGGAGCCATGGCCCAGTTGGGCGATCAGCGAAACTTCCACTGGAAGCCCGCCGCAGTGGGAAGCGATCTTAGCTTGCGGAAAGGTGCTGACAAGCTCTGCCTGGGTAATCATGGCTGCCTCCACTGGCGGATTCGCGGACGATCAGGACGACTTCCTGCCAAGCCTGCGCGATTCGCGTTTAAGCGGACCTGCGGTCGGGCATACCTCGAAGGCGAAGCTGGTCAAGGTGTTGATCAGGTTGTCGCCATTGAGCCGGTAGACGATGAACTGCCCGCGCCTTTCGCTGCTGACCAGGCCCGCGGCGTCCAGCAACGACAGATGACGGGAGATCGCCGGGGCACTCATTTCAAAACGGTCCGCGATCTGCCCGGCAGTCAGTTCCTGGGCGGAGAGGTAAGCCAGGATCTCGCGCCGGGTGCGCGAGGACAGGGCTTCGAAGATGCGGTCTACGGCCATAAATTATTAAGCAATTAACGAATAAGTTAAGTATTGATTCGCAATGGATCTGCTGTCAAGCACCGTGACGGGCTTTCATGGGTGGAGCGGACGCTGCTGCGTGTGCGCGAGGGGCTTCAGCTCCGACGCGTACCGGTCCGCACGCGTCAAGCTGAAGCACCTTCCATATAGATCCCTTGCCGCATTACCGATTGCCTATTCCGGCTTGGGTTCGCGTACCGGCAACGGCACATTGCACAAGTCGATATGCCCGGCCGGACGCTTGTAGAAATCGTCGCGGCGGTTGCGGCGGGCCTCGGTGGCATCGGCGAAGGTCTTGCTGTCGGTGCGCAGCAACTGCAGCGGAATGCGTTCGGCTTCAGCCAGGTCGCTGGCAAGGGTGATCGACTTGATCGAGGTGCGCAGTTCTGGCTTCTCGTAGAAACCCATCGGCGTAGGTCCGCGTGGAATCACGCTGAGCAATTCCATGCCCTGCACGACGCGGCCCACCACGGTGATGTTGTCGTCCAACTGGCGTGGCGATTGTCCATCGACCACGTAGAGCTCCGCGCCGATGCTGCTGTCCGCGTCGTTGCTGCGGCCTGCGCCCAGGGTGCCGTAACAATGCGCCAGCCAGGTGGTCCCGGCCTTGGGATCATGTCCTGCCGGAAAGCCATCGACGAAGCCCACCTGCGGCGCCCAGCCGTCGCTGTCGGGCAGGCGGTCGAATTTGAGACCGGCCGCAGCGCGGTGGAATTCGGCCGGCAGTTTTTTCTTCGCCGTTCCCACCGATCGTGCCTTGGCTGGATCGTCGCCATCGGGATCGCCGAACTGGACCACGAAGTTGTCCTGCGAACGGTAAATGCTCAGTCCGTCCCAGAAGTGTTCATGGGCCAGGGTGCGGATATTGGCGACATGTTCGGGCGCAAACTGCGGCGCCAGTTCGATGATCACGCGGCCGCTTTCCAGCTCCAGGTAAAGGGTGTCGGCCGGATCCAGCGTGCGCCAGGCATCGGCGGGTGCGGCATCGATGATTTCCTGCGCGCTTTTGTATTTAGCTGGCTCGGCCGCGGCCAGCGGCAGGCAGGTCAGGGTGATGGCACAGGCGAGCAGGGCGGGGCGCAGGGTCATGGAGGCAGGCCGGGCAGGGAAGAGAGACCGATTCTCGCCTGCCCGACGCACC
>JBDTPP010000062.1:0-15079 GCA_039932615.1 Pseudoxanthomonas sp. | reverse complement strand
ACCTGGACGGTGGAGGAAGTGGATTTTTCGCTCGACACCAACGACCTGAAGAACAAGTTCGGGCCGGCCGAGCGGCACCTGATCGAGCGACTGATCGCGTTCTTCGCCACCGGCGACTCGATTGTTTCCAACAACCTGGTGTTGAACCTGTACCAGCACATCAACGCGCCGGAGGCGCGCATGTACCTGTCGCGGCAGTTGTACGAGGAAGCGCTGCACGTGCAGTTCTACCTGACCCTGCTGGACACTTACCTGCCCGACCCCAACGAGCGCGCCAAGGCCTTCGCCGCAGTCGAAAACATCCCGGCGATCCGGCGCAAGGCCGAGTTCTGCTTCAAGTGGATCGATTCCATGCAGGACATCCAGCGCATCGAGACGCGCGACCAGCGCCGCCAGTTCCTGCTCAACATGGTCTGCTTCGCAGGCTGCATCGAAGGCCTGTTCTTCTTCGGTGCTTTCGCCTACGTCTACTACCTGCGCTCGCGCGGCTTGCTGCACGGCCTGGCCAGCGGCACCAACTGGGTGTTCCGCGACGAGAGCGCGCACATGGCGTTCGCTTTCGAGGTCATCCGCACCGCTCGGGAGGAAGAGCCCGACCTGTTCGACGACGACCTCAAGTCGCAGGTGGTGCAGATGATGCGCGAGGCGGTGGACTGCGAAGTCGCTTTCGCCGAAGACACCCTGAGCGGTGGCGTCGCCGGGTTGTCGATCAGGGACATGCGCCAGTACCTGGAATACTGCGCTGACCAGCGCATGGCCCAGCTGGGCATGCCGAAACATTTCGGCAGCAGCAACCCGTTCCCGTTCATGGACCTGCAGGACGTGCAGGAACTGACCAACTTCTTCGAGCGCCGCGTCTCGGCTTATCAGGTCGGGGTACAGGGCGAAGTCGGCTTCGACCACGCGTTCTGACCCCCACCGCTGCGGGAGCGACGTCAGTCGCGAAAGGGTTTCGTGGAGGTTTCATCGCGACCGACGTCGCTCCCACAAGGTTCCGCTTGGCAGGCAACGTAACGATCCGCTATCGTCGGCCGGGGGCGACGCCAAGCACCGGTCCGGTGCCGTCGACAGGGGAAAGACGATGCTGCGTTTCGCTTGGCTGGCGCTGGTCGCCGGCAGTCTGCTATCCGTCACCGCGAAAGCGGAAACGCCCCCCGCCACGCCACAGGGATTCGGCTTCTGCACGGTGACGGACAACAGCAGCGCGCAGGCCAAGATCTGGGCCTCGCCAGTGTTTGCGCTGACGTATGCGCCCAGCGATCCGGGGGGCTTCCAGCGCAGCCAGGAAATAGCCGGTGAGTTCCTTACCCACGTAGGCACGCTGGGTGGCAGCGGTACCAAGAGCTGCGTGGTCCTGGCCACGCAAGGCGAAGCCGCGACCTTCCGCGAGGAACAGCGTGCGATCTGGGACAAGCGCGTGTACTTCATCAAGATCGGCGACTGGCGCGAAGTGGCATGGACACCCGCAGCCTGGTCGCCAACCACGCCTGCGGCCGCTCCTGCAGAGCTGACCCGCTATTTCTACTGCTACCACGTCGACACCGACGTACCCAACGATCTCAGCCACACCGTGGCCACGACGGTATTCGCCCGCAAGGTACCCACTGGCAACCCGATGGCCGTTTACGACGTGGCCGCCGCCTACACCAGCCAATTCAAGCAGCAGGTGCGCGCGCATGGCCTGCCCGAAAAGGGCGATTGCTTTCCTTTCGACACCCAGGCGGAGGCGGACTACCAGCGGCGTCAGATACTCAAGCTGTTCAACGGCTTCAACACGAAGTTCGACGAAATCGCGTGGACGCCAGGCGAGGTCGCGATCGCTGCCGTTTCCGCAATCGCGGTCGTGGCAGCGTCCACTGCCCCGGTGAAAGCCGCGACGCCGACGACGGGGCTGGGTATCCGCATCGGCGCAGTCAGTGCGGAATTGGCCCAGGCGCTCGGACTGTCCTCCACGCAGGGCGCATGGGTGGTGGAGGTCGCCGACGGCGGTGCCGCGATGAAGGCCGGGATCAAGCCGATGGACGTGCTGGTGGAAATCGCCGGCCAGGCGGTCAACGCCTACGGCGACGTGCCGGCCATCGTCGGCCGGCTGCGTCCCGGCTTCGAGGCACCCGTGCGCGTGTGGCGCGAGCGCCGGATGCAGGACCTCAAGGTCGTGATGCCCGCACCACCGCCGGGGCAGGCCGTTGAGATGTCGACCTCGCCTGCACCCGCTGCCTCGCCTCCCATCGCGCCTGCAAGCGCACCGGGCAGCGGCCAGTACTGCACTGCATTCGTCACGCACTCCAAATCAGCGCTGATGCTGCGCACGCCCATCTGGGAAATCCCCGTCAGCCAGACCAGCAATACGGCGATGAGCGATTCCCTGTCCCGCCTGATCGCCGCGGCCACACAGGCCAACGCCGGCAGCAAGTGGATGACGTTCCCGCCCATCCTTTGCTACGACAACTCCGGCGCGTTCGCCGGCGAGACCTTCTGCTTCAGCAACACCTACAAGCATTTTGGTGGTTCGCAGATGGCGGCACAGTTCTGCAACCGTTCTAAAGAAGTGATCGACAAGCGCTGGGCGGACATGGTCAAGGCCGATGGCGGCAGCGCACGCATCTTCCCGTGGCCGACTACTGCACCTTGAACAAGCCCGTCGCGACCCTGGCGGCAGGTGCTCAACCCGCACTCCAGGCGTTGGCCCATGAACTTGATGCCTGCGCCGGAAACCTATCCAATACAGCGATGCCTCCCCGCCATGCGCCTCTTTCACCCGGTCGCCGTCGTTTCCTCGCGATAGGGGCCGCGGCGGGTGCGGCAGGCCTGGCGCCACTCGCCGCACTGGCCGGCACATGCGACACAAGACCGGCCTCGTGGATTCCCCCGGATGAATTCCTCGCGCAGCTGCCGCGCATCATGCAAGCCTTCGCCGTGCCCGGAGTGGGCATCGCCGTGGTCGAAGACGGTGAAGTAGTCTGGAGCCGCCCGTTCGGCGTGACCCATGCGCTCACGCGCATGCCGGTGGACGCACGCACGGTGTTCGAGGACGCTTCGCTGAGCAAACCGGTGTTCGCCTACCTGGTGATGCAGCTGGTGGATCAGGGATTGATCGATCTGGATCGTCCGCTGGTGAAGTACCGACGCCCCGATTACCTGGCCGACCATCCGTGGATAGAGTTGATCACCACGCGCGACGTGTTGCGTCACTCCACCGGCCTGCCCAACTGGCGCAAGTCGCCGGCAACGGAAAAGCTCGTACCGATGGTCGAGCCCGGCACGCGCATCGATTATTCCGGCGAGGCCATTTTCTGGCTGCAGCTGGCGGTGGAAACCATCACCGGGCAGAGCCTGGACGAATCGATGCAGGCCCACCTGTTCGGACCGGCCGGGATGGAGGACAGCAGCTATACCTGGAATGCGGACCTGGCGGAGCGCTCGGTCTATGGCCATCGCACGCACGACAAGGTTGGCAAGGGCATGCCGCCGCAGATGTTCCGCGAGCAGTGGAGCATCGCCCAGCAGGTCGCCGAGCGCTGGGGCAAGCCACTGTCGGCCTGGAAGTACGAAGACGCGGAACGCGCGCTGCCCGAAGTGATGGCGCTGGCGCCTCCGGGATTGGTGACCTGGCCGGGCGACATCGTCGCCAACGCCGCCGCGAGCTTGCGCACCACGGTGCAGGATTACGCCACGTTCATGACCCTGATGATGTCGCGCAGGCAGCATGCGCCTTGGGAAATCGGCGAGACCACACGCCGGGCGATGCTCACGCCGCAGATCAAGATCCCCGGTCGGTGGACCGAGAAAGGACTGGGCTGGAACATGGAGTCGACCGTCGACGGGCCGGTGTTCTACCACTCCGGCAGCAATGGCGACATCTTCAAGAACTTCGCGGTCGGCAACGCGCAACTCCGTCGCGGCATTGTGGTGTTGACCAACGGCGGCAGCGGCTCCTTCGTCCACCAGCGCATCGTGCGCGCGGCGACCGGTCTGGATCTGCTTTCGTACGACCTCTAGCGCACCCATTTCCCGTTGAAGCAGGAAAAGCGGATATCCCGCGTGCGCCCCGACTACATCCTCACCCTGTCCTGCCCGGACCGGACCGGCATCGTCTACCGCGTCACCGGGCTGCTATACGAACTGGGCTGCAACATCCTGGATGCACAGCAATTCGGCGACGAGGAGAGCCGGCGCTTTTTCCTGCGCGTGCATTTCGACCTGCCCAACCTGGCCAAGGCCGGGATCCTGCAGGAAAGCTTCGCTCCGCTGGCCGAAGATTTTGCCATGGACTGGAAGATCCACGATCCGCGCCGGCACGCGCGCCTGCTGGTGCTGGTCAGCAGGCAGGGGCATTGCCTCAACGACCTGCTGTTCCGTGCGCACAGCCGGCAATTGCCGGTGGACATTGCCGCGGTAGCTTCCAACCATGACGATTTCGCCGCGTTGGCCGCATCCTACAACGTGCCGTTCCACCCTCTCCCCGTAGGCGACGCGGCCAAGCAGGCGCAGGAACAACGGATACTCGAACTGGTCGAGCGCGAGCGCATCGACCTGGTGGTGCTGGCGCGCTACATGCAGATCCTTTCACCGGAACTGTGCACAGCACTGGCCGGCCGCGCCATCAACATCCACCACAGCTTCCTGCCCAGCTTCAAGGGTGCCAAGCCCTATCACCAGGCGCACCGGCGCGGGGTCAAGATCATCGGCGCCACCGCCCACTACGTGACCCCGCACCTGGACGAAGGCCCGATCATCGAACAGGACGTCGCGCGCGTGGACCACGCGATGACGCCACAGGAGTTGGTCCGCGTGGGCAGCGACACCGAATCCCAGGTGCTGGCCCGGGCGGTGCGCCGGCATGTCGAGCACCGGATCCTGTTGAACGGGCACCGCACCGTCGTGTTCCGCTGAGGAATCCAGTTCACCCGGCCTTGTAGGGGCGGGTGAGCCCTCGGGTCCGGGATCGCAGCTGGCCGTCCTCGCTGACGCAGCGCGCCAGCTGCTGGCCGGCCCGCAGAGCTACATTCCCTGGTGGAGGCCGTGATGCGCCTGGGCCAGGCGCATCACGGCCTCCCGGGCGCAGGCATCCCGTCCCGGCGCCCGACCGCCCGGTTCGATTTGGCCGCCATTCAACGCCCCATGCGTTGTCCTTCTTGTCTCGCAGCGGCGTGCCATGGGGAGCGATACGCACCCCGGCTGGATCCGCGTCCCTTTCCGGAGCTCGCATGTCCGCGTTGTTCGACTCGTTCCAGCTTGGCCCTCTCGCCTTGCGCAACCGCATTGTCATGGCGCCGATGACCCGTTCCAGGTCCCGCGGACTGGTGCCCGATGCCAGCACCGCGCTCTATTACCGCCAGCGCGCCACGGCCGGGCTGATCGTTACCGAAGGCTCGCCTGTTTCGATGGAAGGCCGGGGCCAGGCCTTTACCCCGGGGATCTATAGCAAGGCGCAGGTCGCAGGGTGGCGCAAAGTGACCGATGCCGTGCACGCCGAAGGGGGCAAGATCTTCGTACAGCTCTGGCATGTTGGCCGCAGTTCGCACACCAGCCACCAGAATGGCGCGCCGCCGGTCTGCCCGGTGGCGGTCGCGGCCGCCGGGCAGGTGGCTTATGCCTTCGACACGGATGGAGTGGCCCGGCCTTTGCCGGTCAGCCCACCACGCGCGCTGGCCAGCGAAGAGATTCCCAGGGTGACCGCGGATTTCGTCCGCGCAGCGCGCAATGCGCTGGACGCCGGCTTTGACGGGATCGAGCTGCATGGCGCGAATGGATACCTGTTCGAACAGTTCATCAATGGTGGACTGAACCTGCGTGCCGATCGCTATGGTGGAAGCATTGAGAACCGCTTGCGCTTCACCCTGGAAACCATCGACGCGATTGCGGCCGAAATAGGCAGCGAGCGCATTGGCATCCGGCTGGCGCCATTCGGGCGCTACGGCGACCTGCATCCGTTCGCGGGTGAAGACACCACCTGGCTGGCACTGGCCCGGGCCCTGTCCACGCGCTCGATCGCCTATGCGCACCTCTGCAACCAGAGGAACCAGAGCTGCCAGGCCATGCCCGCGGGGTTTGTCCACAAATTCCGCGAGTCCTACCGGGGCACGCTGATCATCGCCGGCGGTTACGACAAGGCGCGGGGCCAGGCGGACATCAGCGCGGGCCTTGTCGACCTGGTTGCATTCGGGCGACCGTTCATCGCCAATCCTGATCTGGTCGAGCGCATGCGCAACAACTGGCCTCTGGCGGAAGCGGACCCGACGAGCGTCTATGGCGGCAATGAAAAGGGCTACATCGATTACCCCGAGTACAGCGCAACAAGCTCCCGTGGGTGGGGCGAGTCCGCTCCTTCCGCCAGTGAACCTGCCCTTTGCCTGGGCTACTGAAGCGCGGACTTACGAATCGCGCTTGCCGGCATGACCCGTAACCCGTACCAGCGCATACATCAGTCCCAACCCCGCCAGCGCCAACCCGATCGCCAGCCATTCCTTGCTGCTCAGCGTGGTCACGATCAGCAGCATCGCCACCACTGCCAGCAGCGGCACCAAAGGGCCGGCCCGCAACACGAAAGGCTCGCCGCGTTCGCGCAGGTCGAGCTTCTGCCCACGCCATGCCGCCAGACTGACCAGCACGTACACCAGGCAGATCGCGCCACCGGAAATCAACGCCAGCGCATCGAAGGTGCCGCCCAGCGCAAGGACCAATGCCAGCCCCGCATGCGTAGCCAGGGCCAGCAATGGCACGCGATGGGTCGCGCTGACCCGGCCATAGACATGCGGCAAATAGCCGTCGCGTCCGAGTGCGAACAGCAGCCGCGACGAGCCCAGCAGGTTGCCTAGCAGAAAGCCGGCCATCGACAGGCACGCGGTGACCAGCAGCACGGTCCGTCCCGGCGCCCACAGCGCGGCGGCGGTATCGGCGATCGGCACGCCGCTATGCGCCAACGCCGGACCCAGCACGCCCTGGCTCACGATCTGCAGGCCCATGTACAACAGCACCACCAGCAGGATCGCCACCATGGTCGCCTGCGGCACGTTGCGCGAGGGATCGCGCAATTCTCCCGACGGCACCAGGGCGGTTTCCATGCCCGAATAGGCGAACATCACCAGGACCATGCCGGTGCCCAGCGCCGCCCACGACGGCACCGCGCCCGGATCGAAGCTGACCTGGTTCCAGTCGACGAAGAACATCCCGAGCGCGGCAAGCAGGAACAGCGGGGTGAGCTTCAGTGCCGCGAGCACGGTTATCGCGCGCGCGCCGAGCTTCACCCCGAAGGCGTTGAGCGCGAAGATCGCCGCGTACACAGTGGCCAACAGCAAGCCGCGCGCCCATGGCGCCGCGAACACCGGCATCAGGCTGGCGACCTGCAGCGACAGCGCCGCGGCCACGCCCGCACTGGAAGTCACGTTGCTGATCCACATCAGCGCCCCGGCCAGAAAGCCGGCCAAGTTGCCGAACGTTGCGCCCAGGTAACTGTAGGGTCCGCCGGTGGCGACCGCGCGGCTGCCGATCGCGGCAAAACACAAAGCAACCGGGATGATCGCCAGCGCGCCAGCGACCAGCGCCAGCGGTGCGGCGATGCCGACCTGCGCCGACAAGGCCGACGGCATGCGGAAGATGCCGCCGCCAACGATTATGTTCATCACCGCCGCGGCCAGCGCGAACGAGCCGACCGCACGGATCAGGGCGGCGTCGCCCTGCAGCGGCCGGGGCTTGCTGTCGGTTTTCTGGTTCATCGGCATACCCGCACAGGACCGCCGAAGCGTCGCATGCCAGGGTGGCGAAAGCGAGCACCGCCAGGGCATCAGCACAGGATTGCAACGCACGTGGCGCTAAGCTGAAATCCCCATTTCCGGAAGCACGCGATGCAGACACGACGACTGGGACCGGAGGGTCCCGAAGTTTCCGCCCTGGGCCTGGGCTGCATGGGCATGAGCGCGTTTTATGGCGGGCGCAGCGACGACTCCGAATCGATCAAGGTAATCCACCGCGCGCTGGACCTCGGCGTCAGCCTGCTGGACACCGCCGACATGTACGGCCCGCACACCAATGAAATGCTGGTCGGCAAGGCAATCGCCGGCCGCCGCGAACAGGTGTTCCTGGCGACCAAGTTCGGCATCCGCCTGGACCCGAATGATCCGTCCGCACGCGGCATCGACGGCAGTCCGGCCTACGTAGCCTCCGCATGCGAGGGCAGCCTGAAGCGCCTGGGCGTGGACCATATCGATCTGTACTACCAGCACCGGGTCGATCCCGGGGTGCCGATCGAGGACACCGTTGGCGCGATGTCGCGACTGGTGGAACAGGGCAAGGTGCGTTTCCTGGGCCTGTCCGAAGCCGCGCCCGATACCGTGCGCCGCGCGCATGCGGTGCATGCGATCACTGCCTTGCAGACCGAGTATTCGCTGTGGTCGCGCGAGCCGGAAAGCAACGGTTCGCTGGCGGTGTGCCGTGACCTTGGCATCGGTTTCGTGCCGTATTCGCCGCTGGGCCGCGGCTTCCTCACCGGTGCGATCAAGTCGGTCGATGATTTCGAAGCCGATGACTATCGCCGCAGCTCGCCTAGATTCCAGGGCGAAAATTTCGCACGCAACCTGGCACTGGTCGAACAGGTGCATGCACTGGCACGCGAGAAGGACGTGAGCGCCGGGCAGCTCGCCCTGGCCTGGGTGCTGGCGCAGGGCAATGACCTGGTGCCGATCCCGGGCACCAAGCGCAAGCGATACCTGGAAGAGAACCTCGGTGCGCTCGAGGTTTCCCTCGACCAGGACGAGCTGGCGCGGATCGACGCGATATTTCCGCCGGATGTGGCGGCCGGAACACGCTACCCCGCGGCCGGCATGGGCGCGCTGCAGCGTTGAGCTGCAACGGCGGGGCATGGGGGACGTTGCCTGGAGAGCCCAGGCAACGAAGGATCGGTCCGGTTTTTCGATCGCGCTTGCGGTCCTGTCAACTGCGGCCAAGGCGGCGCCAGGCCTTGCGGACTAGAAGCCCAGCCAGGCCCGCAGCGGATGCGCCGGATCGGACAGCAGTTTCGCTGCCATCGCCAGTGACACCACCACCAGCAACGGCTTGATGATGCGTGCGCCCTGCCTCATGGCGAAGCGCGACCCCAGTTGCGCGCCGACAAGCTGTCCGGCTCCCATCACCAGCCCGACTTTCCACAGGATCGCGCCGAAGGCCAGGAAGACGGAGAACGCGCCCACGTTGGAGCCGAAGTTGAGGACCTTGGTGTGCGCCGTGGCCTTGAGCAATCCATAGCCTGCCAGCGAGATGAAGCCGAGCATCAGGAACGACCCGGTGCCGGGGCCGAAAACGCCATCGTACAAACCAATGACCGGCACGAAGCCCAGGGTGAAAGCCCTGGGAGTCATGCGCCGATGGCGATCGACTTCGCCCGCATCGGGTTTCAAGCCGAAGTAGGCGGCGATTGCGATGAGCAGGAACGGCAGCGCCGATTTCAGCACGTGTGCCGGAACCACCGTGGCCAGCACTGCACCCAGCGCTGCACCCAAGGCCGCCGCCACCGCCATCGGCAGTTGTGCTCGCAGGTCGACATGCCCATGCCGCGCGTAGGCGAGGCTGGCCGATCCGGAACCGAACAGCGACTGCAGCTTGTTGGTGCCCAGCACCTGCAGCGGTGGAATGCCGGCCAGCAGCATCGCCGGGATGGTGATCATGCCGCCGCCACCGGCGATGGAATCGATGAAACCGGCAAGCAGGCCCACTGCGAACAGTACCAGCAGGAGTTGCAGGCCAGGCTCTTGCAAGGAATCTTCCGTGGGTGCGTGGGAGGTACGAAGGCAACGGTGGCGGCCGTTGCAACTCGCCCCCGATTGTAGGCCACGCGCACACCGCGCACTCGCGGGTTAGCATCGGGCAAACCCAACGGAGCCTGTCGATGCACTTTCCCGTCCGCGCCACTCCCCTGCTCCTGGCCTTGCTGGTCGCTCCGTTTGCAGCGCAGGCGCAGGAAGTGGACCCGCAACGCGCGGAGGTCGCGGCCGCGGCGGCGAAGCTCGATGCGAAGATCATCGCCTGGCGCCGTGATTTCCACGCCCACCCCGAGCTTTCCAACCGCGAGGAGCGCACGTCGGCAAAAGTTGCCGAGCACTTGCGCGCGCTCGGCTTGAAGCCCCGGATCATGGCCGGCCACGGCGTGGTCGCGATCATCGAAGGCGGCAAGCCCGGCCCGAAGATCGCGCTGCGCGCCGACATGGACGCGTTGCCGGTCACCGAGCAGACCGGCCTGCCTTTCGCATCGAAGGTCACCTCGACCTATCGCGGCGAGAACGTGGGGGTGATGCATGCCTGCGGCCACGATGCGCATACCAGCATCCTGATGGGCGTGGCCGAAGCGCTGGTGGCGATGCGCAAGGACCTGCCGGGCTCGGTGATGCTGATCTTCCAGCCCGCCGAGGAAGGCGCGCCGCCAACGGAAGAAGGCGGCGCTGCACTGATGTTGAAGGAAGGATTGTTCAAGGACTTCAAGCCCGAGGCGGTATTCGGCCTGCATGTGTTCTCCAGCGTGCAGGCGGGGCAGATCGCGGTACGCGGCGGGCCGCTGATGGCCGCGTCGGACCGTTTCGCGATCAAGGTGACCGGCCGCCAGACCCACGGTTCGGCGCCGTGGAATGGTATCGATCCGATCGTGGCCGCCGCCGACCTGATCGGCACCGCGCAGACGATCGTCAGCCGCCGCACCAACATCGCCAAGCTGCCAGCGGTGGTGACCTTCGGCGCGATCAAGGGCGGCATCCGCTACAACATCATTCCCGACGACGTGGAAATGGTCGGCACCATCCGCACTTTCGACCTGGGCATGCGCCAGCAGATCTTCGCCGACCTGCGCAACGTCGCCGAGCACGTCAGCGCCGCGCATGGCGCCACCGCGAAGACCGACATCTACGAGAACGACGGCAATCCACCCACGGTCAACGATCCGGCGCTGACCGCGCGCATGCTGCCCAGCCTGCAGGCGGTGGTCAGCAAGGACAACGTGTACGAGCCGCCGCTGCAGATGGGATCGGAGGATTTCTCGCTGTATGCGCTGGAAGTGCCGTCGATGTTCTTCTTCGTCGGCTCGACCTCGAAGGGCATCGACCCGGCCACCGCGCCCAGCAACCATTCGCCGAAATTCCTGCTCGACGAATCCTCGTTGGATATCGGTTTCCGCGCGCTGCTGCAGGTAAGCCTGGATTACCTGCACGGCAAACATTCGTAACGATCCGTGGGAGTCGCTTTTGTGCGAGCGGCGTCCCGCCGCGAGCTCTTGATCTTGTTGCTGCTGCTGTTTGTCGAAAGCTGAGCAAGGGCGAAAAGCTCGCGGCGGGACGCCGCTCCCACGCCCTCTGGCCGATTCAGGCCCGCCTACCCGCGCATAACGTCCGCGCCGCTAAAATGCGCGCATGAATACCCCCCAGGATTCCAGCCTCGGCCACGAGGTCGCCTATCCGTCGCACTACGACGCGGGCCTGCTGTTCCCGATCCCGCGCGCCGCCGGCCGCACGCAGATCGGCATCGCCGATGGCGCCCTGCCGTTCATTGGCCATGACCGCTGGCATGCTTACGAAATCAGTTGGCTGGACGCGCGTGGCAAGCCCTGCGTAGCCACGGCCACCTTCACCATGCCCTGCGCTTCGCCGAACCTGGTCGAATCGAAATCGCTGAAGCTCTATCTGAACTCGTTGAACGCCGAGCGCTTCAACAGTGAAGAGGCTGTGCGTGAACGCATCGCCCTTGATCTGTCCGCGCGCGCCGGTGCGGATGTCTGTGTCGTTTTCGGCTTGCCAGCGATGGTGGCGGCCGGCCCAGGCGAATCGATCGACGCGCTCGATATCGACATCGACGACTACGGCCCGCCGAATCCCGGCCATCTGCTGGCGGATGCTGCGCAGCGGGTCGAGGAGTCACTGACCTCGCAACTGCTCAAGTCCAATTGCCCGGTGACCGGCCAACCGGACTGGGCCAGCGTGGTGTTCTCGTATCGCGGTCCGCGCCTGGATCGCGCCGGCCTGCTGCGCTATGTGGTCAGCTTCCGCGACCACGCCGGATTCCACGAACAATGCGTCGAGCGCATGTTTCACGACGTGATGGCCCGGTGCAGGCCCCAAGCGCTCTCAATCGAGGCACGGTACACGCGTCGTGGCGGTCTGGACATCAATCCGTGGCGCGCTACCAAGGGATTCCCGCCGCCCGCCGCCGCCAGGGAAACGCGGCAGTAGTGAGCTGAACGTGGAATGGCGGCTTCACCTGGACGCGATGAATTCTTAACACCCGATGTGTAGATTTGAACTCCCCAGAACATCATCTCCCTCAGGGAGGAGCCACGCATGAGTACCGAAAAGAAATCCGATTTCTCCGGCGTCAGCGCCACCGTCGACAGCACCGAGCAGAAAGCCGCCGATTTCTCCGGCGTAACCGCCAGTGTCGACAGCACCGAGGAGATCGTTGGGGAACAGACCTATACGATTGAAAAGGGCGACACCCTTTCCAAGATTGCCAAGGATCACCTGGGTAGCGCGAATGCCTGGAAACAGATCTTCGAGGCGAATCGCGACGTGCTGGACGACCCGGACCGGATCTTTCCGGGCCAGGTGATCAAGCTGCCGCCCAAAGCGCCCAGCGCCTGATCGCTAGTTTTCCCTCTCCCATTTCCAATCCAAGGACCGACACCATGAAACTCAATCGCATCTCTTATGCCCTGATGCTCGCCCTGGCCGGCTCCATTGCACTGGCCGGCTGCAAGAAGAAGGAAGAAGCGGTAGTAGCACCGCCGGTCGTCACCGAGCCCGCACCCGCCCCGATGATGGAGCCGGCACCGATGGCGGTCTCGACCACCAGCGTCACCGTGGGTAACTCCGCCGGTCCCGACAAGTCGGTCGTGGCCATGAGCACCTTCGGCACCAAGGACAAGATCATCGTCTCGGTCAAGACTGACGCCGCCACCGCGGCCAATGCGGCCATCGACGCCAAGTTGACCTACCAGGACGGCCAGGTTGCGGGCCAGCAGACCGCCAATGTGATGGCGGAAGATGCAGGCACGACCAACGTGACCTTCAGCAACGCCAACGCATGGCCGGCCGGCAAGTACAAGGTCGACGTGACCGTCAATGGCCAGCCTGCCGGCATGACCCAGGAAATCGAAGTCAAGTGACGTAAGCGCGCCCGCGCAAGCGCGGTGTTTTGCGTGCACGTCATTCCCGCGCAGGCGGGAATCGCTCTTCGATTTTCCCCGCAAGGCAAGCAAGTTAGGGCGCGGAGCGATCCGCGCCCTTTTTTTTGTCCGCTACCCGGCGGGTCCGTCGGGCGAATGTCGATACAGACCATCGAAACTGGTCTTCCAGGTCTTGCCGTCGTCGGTCGAGGTTTCCCAGTGCTGGCGCACGCTGCCGTCGGCGTTCGGCGTCCAGGTGATGCGTTCGCGCTGTTTCATGTCGGTCCTGGCGTCGGCTTTGTCCTGCACGCCCTGCAGCACCATGCTTCCTTCCTGCATGCCGCCCATCAGATGCAGGTGCGAACCGCTGTTGTCGACCCAGAACTGTTCCCACTGCCCGGTGGTGGTATTGAACAGATTGAAACTCTTGCCGGATACGCCGCGGGGGCTGTCCCAGTTCTCCAGCAGCACGCAACCGCCCAGGATCGATTCGATCCGGTTGCGTCCGGCCAGCTTGCCGGCCGGGTCGGTGACTTCCCACTGGCCCAGCCAGAAATCGAACTGGCGGTTTTGCATGCCCTCGCAGGGAGCTGCTGCGGAGGAAGCCGCGGCGGCGGTTGACCCGGCCTCCGGCGGTTGAAGGCCGGCGGCATCCGCAGGTGCGGAAAGAGGCGCGGCAATGGTCATGGCGGCCAGCAGGGTTCTTACAATCAGGCTCATGATGGACTCCTTCAATGGCCGCCGAAGCTTACGTCGGCGAACCGCCCAACACTTTGCCCCGACCGGCGTAAAGCGCGACAATGCGTGTTCCGCGCTTCCACTGCGCCGTCCCCCGCACCACGCGCATCCGCGACCTGCGCGCCGCATTCCAACCCCAGGAGCACTCCATGGCAGACCCCGTCCTCACCCCACCCGCTGGTGGCGAAAAGATCACCATTTCAGGCGGCAGACTCAATGTGCCCAACCACCCGATCATCCCCTTCATCGAAGGCGACGGCACCGGTCCGGACATCTGGCGCGCTTCGGTGCGCGTGCTCGACGCAGCTGTTGAGAAAGCCTACGGCGGTGCGAAGAAAATCCACTGGCTGGAAGTGTTTGCCGGCGAGAAAGCCAACAACAACTACGGCACCTGGTTGCCGGAAAGCACGGTCCAGGCCTGCCGCGATTACCTGGTTTCGATCAAGGGTCCGCTGACCACTCCGGTCGGCGGCGGCATCCGCTCGCTCAACGTCGCCCTGCGGCAGATGCTGGACCTGTATGTGTGCCTGCGACCGGTGCGCTGGTTCGAGGGCGTGCCCTCGCCAGTCAAGCGTCCGGGTGACGTGGACATGGTGATCTTCCGCGAGAACACCGAGGACATCTACGCCGGCATCGAGTGGGCCGGCGGCAGCGCCGAGTCGCAGAAAGTGCTGGACTTCATCGCCAAGGAATTCCCGCAGCCGTTCGAAAAGATCCGCTTCGGCACCCAGGCAAAAGTGGACGCTTGGCAGAAGGCCCTGGAAGGCATCGGTGGCGCACATCGCGATATGACCGTGGAAGTCGGCATCGGCATCAAGCCGGTCAGCCGCCTGGGCACCGAGCGCCTGGTCCACAGCGCGATTGACTATGCGATCGAGAACAAGCGCAAGTCGGTGACCCTGGTACACAAGGGCAACATCATGAAGTACACCGAAGGCGGCTTCCGCGACTGGGGCTACCAGGTGGCACGCGACTACTTCGGCGCGGTCGAGCTGGACGGCGGCCCGTGGATGGTCATCCCGGAAGGCAAGCCGGGCGCGGGCCTGATCATCAAGGATGCGATCGCCGATGCCTTCCTGCAGCAGATCCTGCTGCGTCCGAAGGAATACGACGTCTCGGCGACGCTGAACTTGAACGGCGATTACCTGAGTGATGCGCTGGCCGCGCAGGTCGGCGGCATCGGCATCGCGCCGGGCGCCAACATCA
>JBDTPP010000061.1:0-15432 GCA_039932615.1 Pseudoxanthomonas sp. | reverse complement strand
GCGTGCGCGCGGCCCGGGTTACGTGGCCGCCATTGCGGCCGATGCCGTGGTGCTGGATCCGGCGTTGTCCGTGCCGGGCGAATACGCAACCGTGCTCACCGGCGAGCAGCTCGATGCCTTGATCGGAGTGCTGCAAAAAGCCGGCGAGTTCGCCTTCGACAGCGAAACCGACAGCCTGGATCCGATGCAGGCCAACCTGGTCGGCCTGAGTTTTTCGGTCGAGCCCGGCAAGGCCGTGTACCTGCCGTTCGCGCACGAATATCCTGGCGCGCCTGCGCAGTTGGACCGCACTGCGACGCTTGCCGCATTGACTGCGCTTTTCGCGGATGTGGACAAGAAGAAACTCGGCCAGCACGGCAAGTACGATCTGCACGTATTGCGTCGCCACGGCATCAGGGTCGCTGGTTACGCAGACGACACGATGCTGGAAAGCTTCGTGCTGAATTCCGGCAGCAGTCGCCACGACATGGACAGCCTGGCCAAGCGTTACCTCGGCTACGAGACGATCAAATACGAGCAGGTCGCCGGCAAGGGCGCCAAGCAGATCCTGTTCTCCCAGGTCGCCATCGACGATGCCACGCGCTATGCGGCCGAGGACGCCGACATCACCTTGCGCCTGCATCGCACGCTGTCATCCAGGCTGGCTGCCGAACCTGGCCTTGAAAAGGTCTATCGCGAGATCGAGATGCCCCTGGTGCCGGTGCTGGAACGCATCGAGGCCAATGGGGTGATGATCGATGCCGATGAACTGCGCCGGCAATCGGCCGACCTGTCCAAGCGCATGCTGGTCGCACAGCAGAAAGCCACCGAACTGGCCGGGCGCACTTTCAACCTTGATTCGCCCAAGCAGCTGGGCGCGCTGCTGTTCGAAGAACTCAAGCTGCCGGTAATGGTGAAGACACCTTCCGGCCAGCCTTCGACCAATGAAGAGGCACTGGAGGCGATCGCCGACCAGCACGAATTGCCGCGCGTGATCTTGGAATACCGCGGCCTGGCCAAGCTGCGCAGTACCTACACCGACAAGCTTCCGGATATGGTCAATGCCGAGACCGGCCGCGTGCATACCAGTTACCACCAGGCGGGCGCGGCAACCGGGCGCCTGTCGTCTTCCGATCCCAACCTGCAGAACATCCCGATCCGCACCGATGATGGCCGTCGCATCCGCCGCGCCTTCGTCGCCCCGCCGGGACGCAAGCTGGTGGCCTGCGACTACTCGCAGATCGAATTGCGGATCATGGCCCACCTGTCCGAAGATCCCGGCCTCAACCGCGCCTTCGAATCGGGCGTGGACGTGCACAAGGCCACGGCGGCCGAAGTGTTCGGCCGCAAGCTGGAGGAAGTCACCGGCAACGAACGCCGCGCGGCCAAGGCGATCAACTTCGGCCTGATGTACGGCATGAGCGCCTTCGGCCTGGCGCGCCAACTCGGCATCGGCCGCGGCGAAGCCCAGGATTACATTGCCTTGTACTTCAGTCGTTATCCGGGCGTGCGCGATTACATGGAACGTACCCGGCAGCAGGCGCGCGAGCAGGGCTTTGTTGAAACCGTATTTGGCCGTCGGCTTTACCTCGACTACATCAACAAGGGCACCCAGGGCCAACGCGCCGGCGCCGAACGCGCCGCGATCAATGCGCCGATGCAGGGCACCGCCGCCGATATCATCAAGCGCGCGATGATTTCAGTGGATGCCTGGCTGGAGGACCACGCATCCAGCGCATTGATGATCCTGCAGGTGCACGATGAGCTGGTGTTCGAAGCTGAACACGATTTCGTCGACACGCTGCTGGCAGCGGTCACCACGAGAATGTCGGGCGCCGCGCAACTCTCCGTTCCGCTGGTGGTCGACAGTGGGGTGGGAGATAACTGGGATGAGGCGCACTGAGTGCCGGCCAGCAGTGCAATTTCGTTGGCAGGCGGACAGTTACGGCATGTTCCTGTCCGCTGGAGTGCGATGTAAATTCAATACCGACAAGTTCAATAAAATGAATATGCCCTAAACCTTACGGTTTTTTAACCGGAATCTTCACGAACTATCCATGCCCGCTCTGGTCATATAGCCCGTGACAGATGCAAGGTCTGTCACTGGATCTCTCCCATCCCCTGGAGTGATCTCTGGAACGAAGGCCCCTCCCCAGGCCCAGTTCCCTGGCCCCGCTGACCCCCCCCTGGTCGGCGGGGCTTTTTATTTGCGGAGTCATTGTATCTGCGGAGCAGGAAGCGCGCTGCGCTAAGGTTCGCGAATCAACTTTCCACCTTTTCCGGAATCAGACCATGGCGCATGCATTTGACGAGATGTTCAAACTGGCGATGCCGTGGTGGGCATTCGTGCTGCGGGCCTGCATCGTTTATTTCATCCTGCTGGCGATGATCCGCGCCTCGGGCAAACGCACCATGGGCCAGTTCACCCCGTTCGACATGCTGCTGGTCGTGCTTCTGGGCAACGCGGTGCAGAACGCACTCCTTGGACCGGATACTTCGGTCGGTGGCGGGTTGCTGTTGGCAACCACCCTGCTGGCGTTGAACTGGGTAGTCGGGCTTGCCTCGGCGCGTAGCGCCAGGCTGGAGGCGCTGGTGGAAGGCGTGCCGGTGCTGCTGGCGCGCGATGGCGAGGTCTACAAGGACGTGCTGCGGCGCGAGCTGATCAGTCGCGCCGATTTCGACAAGGCCATGCGCGAATCCGGAGTCGAGGACATCGAGGACATCCGCATGGCGGTGCTGGAGACCAACGGGCATATCACCCTGGTTACGCGCAATCCGTCGTAACCACGCATCCTGTTGCAGGAGCGCCCCTGCGGGCGAGCTCCTCCATCAGGTTGCCTGATACGTGGTGAGGGAGAGCTCGCGCCCATGGGGCGGTCCTACAGGGCAGAAAGCTCTTGCAACCAGTCGCGCGGTTTCAGGTAATCGGCCAGGCGCGATTCGGGGCTGCCGTCTTCCGGGGTATAGCCGTATTCCCAGCGCACCCGCGGCGGCAGGCTCATCAGGATCGATTCGGCGCGGCCGCCGCTTTGCAGGCCGAACAACGTGCCGCGGTCGTAGACCAGGTTGAACTCCACGTAGCGTCCGCGTCGGTACAGCTGGAACTCGCGTTCCCGTTCACCATAGGGCGTGTCCCTGCGGCGCGCGACAATCGGCAGGTAGGCATCGAGGAAGCCGTCGCCGACCGCACGCTGGTAGGCGAAGTCGCGTTCGAAGTCCTGGCCCAGGTCGTCGAAGAACAAGCCTCCGACCCCACGGGTCTCGCCGCGATGCTTGAGGAAAAAATAATCGTCGCACCAGCTCTTGTGCGCGTCGTAGCGATCGGCCCCACCAAACGGCTCGCAAAGGTCGCGCGCGGTCTGGTGCCAGTGCAGCACGTCTTCGTCGAACGGGTAGAACGGGGTCAGGTCGAAGCCGCCGCCAAACCACCAGGCCACGATTTCGCCGTCGCGCTCGGCGCGGAAATGGCGCACGTTGGCGTGGGTGGTGGGCAGGTAGGGATTGCGCGGGTGGAACACCAGCGACACGCCGACCGCGCGCCATGAAGCACCGGCGAGTTCGGGACGCGCCGCGCTTGCCGACGGAGGAAGCCTGGTGCCCGAGACATCGGAAAAGCCCACCCCGGCCTGCTCGAATACCGCACCATCGCGCAATATGCGCGTGCGCCCGCCGCCGCCTTCAGTACGCGTCCAGTTGTCTTCGATGAAGTGCGCGCCGCCGTCAGCAGTTTCTATGGCTGCGCAGAGGCGGTCCTGCAGCCCGGTGAGGTAGTGGCGGACGCGGTCGAATTCGTTCATCGGCACATTCTAGCGGCGCGCAAGGTGGGTGAGCGGCGTCCCCGCCGCGAGCTCTTGATTCCGGCTGTTGATCGCAGGCAGAAACAAAGTCGCGGCAAGAGCTCGCGGCAGCCACGCCGCCCCCACAAGTCAGCCAATCAGCGGGTGAACTCGGCGCGTATCTCGGCCCGGTACAACTTCCAGATGATCGCCCCGTGCAGGATCGCGACGAGTATCGCGGCAACGACCATCACGACTTTCATGGCCGATTGCAGTTGCTCGAAGGTGGGGTCGATCTCGGCAATATCCGCACTGGCCATGCCGCTCGCCAGCGACAGGACGTGGACCAGGGCGAACGCGCCCAGCAAGCCGGCCAGTGCGCTCGCGGCCAGGAAAAGTACGAAGCCCATGCGTCCCCATTCGAGCCGCTTCAGCAAACCGTACGAGACCGCGGCGAACAGCGCCGACGAAAGCAGCGAGAGGAAATTCAGCAGGCCCAGGTGGGCGAACGTCCAGCGCAATGCCGAGGGCAACTCCACCCCCGGCGCGATCACCCCAAGCAGCTCCTGGACCATGCGGTCGGTGGGCATGGCCAGCAGCATCAGCCCCTGCACGATTCCCGAGGCCACGCCCGCCAAACCCAGGGCCAGGGAAATCCAGGCCATGACCGTGACGAACTCCGAGCGCGGCGTCGTCTTCATGGCCATCCCCTACTTCAGGTTTTCCTCGAACAGCTTCAGCACCCGCTTGTATTCGTCCAGCCAGGAGTCGGCGCGGGTGAAGCCATGGCGCTCCAGCGGGTACGGCGCGATTTCCCAGTTGTCCTTGTGCAGTTCGATCAGCTTCTGGGTCAGCACCACCGAATCGCGGAAAAACACGTTGTCGTCAATCATGCCGTGCGCGATCAGCAGGTGGTCCTGCAGGCCGGCCGCGTATTCGATTGGCGAGGAAGCCTTGTAGGCGTCGGGGTCCAGTTCGGGCGTGTTGAGGATGTTGCTGGTGTATTCGTGGTTGTACTGGGTCCAGTCGGTCACCGGGCGCAGCGCGGCGCCGGCCTTGAACTTGCCGGGTTCGCGGAACAGGGCCATGAAAGTCATGAAGCCGCCGTAAGAGCCGCCATAAATGCCGGCGTGGTCGCGGTCGCCCTGCTTGTTGGCGACCAGCCAGTCCAGGCCGTCCAGGTAGTCCTCCAGTTCGGGATGACCCATGTTGCGGTAGATCGCGGTGCGCCAGTCGCGGCCGTAGCCTTCGCTGCCGCGATAGTCCATGTCCAGGACGATGTAGCCACGCTGGACCAGCAGGTTGTGGAACATCTGCTCGCGGAAATACGCGGGATAACGTGCATGCACGTTCTGCAGGTAACCGGCGCCATGCACGAACATCACCATGGGATATTGCCTGCCCGGTTCCATCACCTGCGGGCCGTAGTACTTCGCCCAGACCGTGCCGGCGCCGTGTTGCGAAGGCACTTGCACCAGGGTCGGTTCGATCCAGGTGCGGGCCTTGAACGCCTGCGTGCGCGTGTCGGTCAACAGTTTTACGTCGCCGCCATTGCGGTCGATCACCGCCAGTTGCGCGGGCAGGTAGCTGGCCGAGCGGTGCAACAACAGGTGCTGGCCATCCGGAGACTGGGTGAAATCCTCAACGCCGCCGAACTGGGTCAGCTCGCGCACCTGGTCCGAAGCCAGGTCCACGCGGCAGATCTCGTATTTACCGGGGGATTGGCGGTTGCACAGGAACAGGAAGCCGCTGCCATCGGCCGCGGCTTGCGCTGCTGAAACTTCCCACTTGCCCGACGTCAGCGCCTTTGGGGTCCGGCTTTCCTGCTGGGTGTACAGGTGGGAATAGCCGGATTGCTCGGACAGGAACCACAGCGTGCGGTTGTCCGGCAGCCAGCCAAAGTCGTTGAAGCCCCAGTTGATCCAGGCCGGGTCGGTCAGGCGGTGGCGCGGCTGCAGCTTGCCGGCGGCCAGGTCCACGCTGGCGATCCAGCGATCCTTGTTGTCGATCGCACGCACCATTACCGCAGCGCTGCGGCCATCGTCGCTCCAACGCAGCAGCGAGGCATCGCCGTTGTCGCCGCTGGTCGCCACCTGCACCTCGCGATTGCCCTTCAGCGGATCCTTGCCTGCGGCCTTGCGCAGGGCGGCGAGCGGATCGTCGCGGATGCCGGGCAGCGCATCGAACTTCAGTTCGCGCGCGCTGGCCGCAGCCACGTCGACCAGCCACAGGGTCTGCGCCAGTGGTGCATTGCGGCCTACGCGGGTGCGGACTTCCTGGAACTCCTCGTAGCCCGATTCGGTCACGTAACGCGGCAGCTTGCCGACCTGGCCCTTGTCGGCGCCCTTCTTCTGAGTCGCCACCAGCAACCAGCGCGCGTCAGGCGACAGGGCGCTGTCGACGATCTCGACTTCATCTCCCAGGTACACCGGCGCAGGCGCGCGGCTGGGGTCGGCCTTGCGCCAGGCTTCGCCCTGTTGCTGCAGCGCTTCGCGCTGGGCCTTGTCGCGGGCGAGGGTCTCCAGGGTGCGCAGTTGCTGCTCGCGCAATGCGTCCGGCTTGGGCTTGGCCACAGGGTCCTTTTCGGTCTCTGCCAGCGCGGCCTGGGCGACACCGCCGGCCTGGGTCCATCGATACCACTGGTTGCCCACGCGCCAGATAACGCCACCGTCGCTGGAAAACCGCGGCTGCGATTCCTCGTCATTGCTGCGGGTCAGCTGTTGCAGCGCGCCGTTGCGCAGGTCGCGGACGAAGACGTCGCCGTTGCGCACGAAGGCCATGCGTTGGCGTTGCGCGTCGTAGGCGGGCGCGGCGGCATCCAGGTGGTCGCGTTCACCATCGGCTACGCGTTGTGCGGCCTCACCGGTCAGCGATTGCTGGAAAGTGTCGCGGATCGGGCTGCCCTCGCGCTTGAGCTGGTATTGCACCTTTCGGCCATCCCAGGCCCACCATGCGCTTTCCACCGGCGGGCCGATCCAGTCCGGGTCGGCCATCACCTGTTCGATGGTCAGGGGTACGGCGTCCTGCGCGGATGCGCGGGTGACCAACAAAAAAGGCAATGCAAGCAGCAACACTGGCAGGCAGGGGCGCATGGTTTTCCCGTTGAATACGCTAAACCGCAAGGGTACCAGCCCGGACAGCACGGCCGACCCGGCCACTGGTCATGCCTTTGGCTGAACGCGTGCGGTTCCTTCGCTGCGCGGTTTCCGACACAATCCACGCCCCCTCGGTCGATTGCCGCGCATGCGCAAGAGGCGGACCGTCAGCCGGGAAGGCCGGCGGTGGCCACGGACCAACACAGGAGAGCGCAACGCAATGTCGGCAGTCGTCCAACCTTCGACCGGATCGCCCCGGTTGCAACCACTGGCTGTAGGCAGTGGAGATCGCACCGTCGCCCTCGACGGGGGCGGACGCACGGACCTGGACACTTTCCTGGGCCATGTGCGCGGCGTCGCCTCGCTGCTGCCCGCCGGACAGCATGCGGTCAATCTTTGCGAGGATCGTTATCGCTTCCTGGTCACGTTCTGCGCGGTAGCGCTGCGCGGCCAGATCACACTGCTGCCGCCTTCGCGTGCGCCGGCGGTGGTCAGCGACGTGCTGGCGCAGTACGCCGAAAGCTACAGCCTGGGCGATGGCCTGCTTGAGGTGGTGCCGCCCGGGCATTGGGTATTGCCGGACCCCCTGCCTTCGCTCGACGGCGAGGTCCCTCTGATCGACGAAAGCGTGACCGTCGCGATCGGCTTCACCTCCGGCAGCACCGGCCATCCCATGCCCAGTCCCAAGACCTGGGCCGCGTTCCGTGCCAGCACCGGGCAAAACCTCGCCGCGCTGGAAAGCCTGTGGCAGGGACATGCGATGGCCAACGTGGTGGCCACGGTGCCGCCGCAGCACATGTACGGCATGGAATTGTCGGTGCTGCTGCCGTTGCTTGGCCCCGCCGGCCTGCATGCGGGCCGGCCGTTCTTCCCGCAGGATGTGGCCCGGGTGCTGGGTGAAACCCCGGAACCCCGGCTGCTGGCGACCACGCCGGTACACCTGCGCGCCCTGGTCGAATCCGGCGTGCGCCTGCCGCCGTTGTGCGGCATTGTTTCGGCGACCGCACCGCTGTCACAGGAGCTTGCCGCCGCGGCCGAGGCCAGTTTCGGATGCGAAGTGCGCGAAGTCTTCGGTTCAACCGAGACCTGCGTGATCGCCCGCCGCCGCACCGCCCGGGAAACCGCGTGGACGCCGCTACCCGGGGTCAGCGTGCATCCGCGGCCCGATGGCGCCGTGGTGAGTGCAGCGCACCTGCCCCTGCCGGTGGCGCTGGCGGACCTGGTGGAGCTGGAGGACGACGGACGTTTTCATTTGCGCGGGCGCCAGGCGGACCTGCTGGAAATCGCCGGCAAGCGCGCTTCGCTCGGCGACCTGACCCGGCGCCTGCTTGCGATTGCCGGGGTGGTTGATGGCGTGGTGCTGCAGCTCGACGAGGGCGATGCACCCGGGGTGGCCCGCATCGCGGCGCTGGTGGTGTCGCCGACGCTGGATGAAGCAGCCATCCTGGCGATCCTTCGCGAAAGCCTGGATCCGGTGTTCCTGCCGCGCCCGCTCAAGCGCGTATCGGCGTTGCCGCGCAGCGAAACCGGCAAGCTGCCGCGCGCGGATTTGCTGAAGCTGCTGCGTTCGTAAACCCTGCGGATGTGGGAGCGACGCAAGTCGCGAAGATGGACCCTCGCTTGCGGGATTCTTCACGCGATCCGGAAGGTGCATTCGCGACTTGCGTCGCTCCCACGGGTAGATGGCGTCGTTTCAGCCGTGGACGCCGTCGATTTCCATGCTCAGTTCGCGGCGACAGATCGCCGCATGCAGCAGGATCCGCGGCACCCGGTCGCCGAAGCGCTGGTCCAGCGCCTCGGCCACGATCGGCAAGTCGCTTTCGTCGCGCACATAGACCTTCAGCCGCGTGCCCGGACCAAACTGCGAGGGCAGGGAGGGCGCGCGCTCCCGCGCCGCGCCCAGCAGCGCATCGAAGTTGGCGAAGGTTTCTTCTATCTGCGCCTGCAGCTCGCCGGCGTGTTGTGAGGCATGTCCGACAACGCTGGCCGTGCCCGACAGCAGCAGCGGCATGTTGCCGCCGGGTGGCGGCAGCATGGCCCGGGCGAAGCTGGGCGGCTGGCGGCCGTACTGGCGGGGGTAGTGGTAGGCACTGACCTGGCGGGGGTTTTCCACCGGAGTGCCCGCTTCGCATGCGGAAAGCCAGTAGATCTGGATGACCCGTTCGTCATCGCAACGGCCAATCGCGGTCGCGGCCGGCAAGGTAGTGGCATCGAAGTCGCCCATGCCGCGCCCGCGACCGACGCAGAACTGGCGATAGCGCTCGGCATCGCCGTCACCCAGGGTGATCGCGTCCAGGTAATTCCAGATCCGCAACAGGCGCGGCGTAGCGCTGCGGCCGACGAAGGCGATCAACTGGGAGTAGGCGAGTTCCGCGGCAGCGCCGATGCCGATCTCGTGTTCGTCGATCTCGATCACGCCAAACGACAGTTGTCCATCGCTGGACCAGGCGATGTCGCCCTCGCGGCCATGGCTGACCGGAGAACGGGTGCGCCAGACCTCGAAAGGCGATGCGCCGTAGGGTTGCAAGGGCACCCGCAGGTAACGCGGGTCGCCGTTGCGCGGCGCATCGTTGCCGAAGCCCAGCACCGCCAGCACGTCTTCGGCCTGCAGCAACGCATCGGGCGAATCGGCCTTTACATAGTCCACGTCCAGGCGTGCGTGCGACGCCGCGGCGGGCAGTGAACCCATCGGCCGGCTCATGGGTTGCCTGCCTGCAGGGTGTCGCCGCCGAAAATCTCGGTCCTCTGGCGTTTCCTGCGCAGCCAGCCACGCAACGCGTGCGGGGCCAACTGTAGTGCATTGAACGCGTAGATCAGGCGAAACAGGCGCAGGCGCCGCAACACGGGCTGGTTGTCGAACACATCGCCGGCCAGCATCGAGATCACCGCCTGCTCGACCTGGAATACATTGCGCGGATTGGCGAACAGGCGTTCCATCACCGGCGTGTTGAAGCGATAGATGAACCAGGAAAAATGCTTCAGGCCGCGCTTGAGGCGTTTTTCCATGGCCCGCTGCAGGCGCAATTCGCTGGCCGGGTCGCGCAGCGCGCCATCGACGACTTCAGCCGCGTGCTCGGCGCTGTTCATGCCCAGGTACACCCCTGACGAAAACACCGGGTCGATGAACGCATAGGCATCGCCGACCATCACCCAGCCCGGCCCGTGCATGCGCGCGCAGGTATAGGAATAGTTGCCGGTGGCATGGACCGGGGCCACGCGTTCGGCCTGCTGCATCCGTGACCAGACCGAGGGCGTGGCCTGCAAGGTCTGCATCAGGAAGGCCTCATTCGAACGGGACTGGTTGTCGCTGCTGCGCTGCCTGAGGTATTCGGGGAAACACACCGCGCCGACGCTCATGACGTCGTCGCGCAACGGGATCAGCCACATCCAGCCGTGGGCAAAACGCTCGACGGTGATGTTGCCCGCATCGGCGCCTTCGCGCCGGGTCACGCCGCGGAAGTGGCTGAAGATCGCGGCGGACTGATGCAGCGGGTTCTTGCGCTTCAGTTTCAGCCGGTTGCCGAGCAAGGTGTCGCGGCCGCTGGCATCGACCAGGTAGCGCGGGGCGAAGACCTGCGCCGCTCCATCGTGGCCACGGGCATGGACGAAGCCGGGCCGGCCGTCGGCGGCAAATTCCACTTTCTCCACCGCGACCTGCATGCGCGCATCCACGCCATTGGCCTGCGCATGGCGGAAAAGCATCTGGTCGAACTCTTCTCGCTTGACCTGGTAGGCATGCGGGAACTGGGGGGCGAGGGCGCGATCGAACCTGAACACGTTGACGCTGCCGGCCTCGTCCTGCAGCGGAAAATCCGCTCCCGGCTTGAATACGCCCATTTGCGCCACCTGCTCCAGCACGCCGAGGCGTTCCAGGATCGGCAGGTTCATCGGCAACAGCGATTCACCAATGTGGAAGCGCGGGTGCAGCTCCTTTTCCAACAGGACCACCTTCCAGCCCTTGCGCGCCAGCAGCGTGGCTGCGGTGCTCCCGGCAGGTCCGCCACCCATCACCAGCACGTCCGTTTCCATTGCCACGTCGGGCGCTTGCGGGTGTGGCTGGGCGCTGGCGGTATCGGCTTGGGTCATCCTGGCTGAACCATCGGTGTGCGGGAAGATTGGATGCGCATGATACGCGGCGGCCGCGAATGCTGGTTGCCAAGGGCGCCCGGATACCGGATCGTGTCGACCCTGTCACTCACGGAATTCACTGGATGTCCCCACAAACCGCAGCCGAAGGCGAACTCGCCAAATTGCTGGTCGAAAGCCTGAACCTGGAAGACGTCGAGCCTGGCGCCATCGACCCCGAAGCGCCACTGTTCAATACCGGCCTGGGCCTGGATTCGATCGACGCACTGGAGCTGTCCCTGGCCATCAGCAAGCAATACGGCTTCCAGTTGCGCTCGGACAGCGACGAGAACCGCCGCATCTTCGCCTCGCTGCGTGCATTGTCGGCGCATGTCGAAACCAGCAAGGCCAGCTGAACCGGCAAGCCCGGTGCAGGCAAGTCCCGGATTGATGCTGATCGGCTTGCGGGTTGCCCTGCTGGTGGCTTATCCGCTGCTGACGCATCTGGCGAGTGCGCGGGGCGATGGCGCCTGGGCGGCGCTGGCCATGGCCGACCTGGTCTTGTTGATGTTGCTTGAGCCGTTGCTGGAACGTCGCCCGTGGGCATTGCTGGTGCTGGCCTCGTGCCTGCTGGTGCTGTGGCGCCTGTCGCTATCCCGTTACGCGCTGTTGCCATTGCTGTTCCCTCCCGTCGTGTTCCTGGGGCTGGTCGGCTGGTTCTTCGGACGCACGTTGCGGCGCGGGCAGGTTCCCCTGATCACCCAGCTGGTCGAGGCCCTTAACGGCCAGGCCGGCATGCCGATGACACCGGAGCTTTATCGCTATTCCCGCCGCCTGACCGCCGTGTGGGCCGCGCTCCTGGCCGGGCTGGCCGGGGTCAACCTGGTGTTGGCGCTGTGCGCTGTCCCCGGCGGGATGCTGGCGCAGTTCGGTTACCGGCCGCCCCTGGCGGTGTCGGATGAACAATGGTCGTGGTTCGCCAACTTCCTCACCTACGCCATCCTCGCCGCGCTTTTCTGCGGCGAGTACCTGTGGCGGGGGCACGTGTTCCCGCAGCGGCCGTACCGCAACTTCCTGCAGTTCCTGCAGCAGATAGCACGACTGGGTCCGGCTTTCTGGGGTCGGCTGATGCGCTGACCGGCGAGTGATACGTGGCGGGATGTCTGCAAAAAACGGCGGCCAGGCCTTCCGCGACAGACGCTCCGGTATCCTAGCCACAGGCAATCGTGATCGTCCCACAGGAATACCCGCAGCATGCAGTTCATCATTCCAGCGGACCATCCGAGTCTGGCGGGACATTTTCCGGGCCGGCCGATCGTGCCGGGTGTGGTCCTGCTGGAACGGGTCATCGATGCGATCGAAATGGCGCACGGCGAACTGCCGCCGTTGCGCCTGCCGCAGGTCAAGTTCCTGCAGCCGCTGTTGCCGGGCCAGTCGGCAGCGGTGGAACTGAAAGGGCAGTCGCCGCGTTGGCGGTTCCGCGTGCTGCGTGGCGATGACCTGCTGGCCAGCGGCGAAATCGTCGCCAGTGCTGGAATCCTCGCTCCGCGGCGGGCCGCATGAGTTCGAACTGGAAGAAGCGCCCGGAAGGCGGCGGCCGTTTCGCGATCTGGCTGATCCGCGGCATCGCCCGGTATGGCGGCCGCGGCATCGGCCGCGCCTGCCTGTATCCGATCACCCTGTATTTCCTGCTGGTACGCGGGCCCGAACGCCGCGCCTCGCGTCGCTACCTGGCACGGGTGCTGGGTCGCCCGGTCGGGTTGTGGCCCGTGGCGCGGCACATCCACACGTTTGCCGCGACCATCCTTGACCGGGTATTCCTGCTGGGCGGACGCTTCGGCGGCTTCGACGTGCGCGTCACCGGCCTGCCGGAGTTGCATGAGGTCCTCGACCGGGGCCAGGGCGTGCTCCTGTTCGGCTCGCACCTGGGCAGTTTTGAAGTCATGCGCGTGCTTGCCCAGCAGCGCCCCGAATACAAGATCAGGGTGGTGCTGGACAAGGCGCATAACCCGGCCATGACCCAGATGCTGGATGCGCTGAATCCGGAAATCGCCGCCGGGGTCATTGACGCCGGTCAGGACGGACCGTCCATTGCCATGGCGATCAAGCAGGCCACCGACGAAGGTGCGCTGGTGGCGTTGCTGGTCGATCGCGCGCGCGCCGGCGAGCCCGCATTGAACGCGCCGTTCCTGGGCCAGGATGCGCCATTCCCTACCGCGCCGTGGCTGATCGCTTCCGCGCTGAAGGTGCCGGTGGTGCTGGCTTTCGGCCTGTACCAGGGTGGCCATCACTACCACCTGGCCTTCGAGAGTTTCAGCGACAGCATCGCCGTGCCACGCCAGCAACGCGCCCAGGTGGTGCGCTCGCTCATCGGGCGTTATGCCGCCAGGCTGGAGCATCACGCCCATCACGCACCTTACAACTGGTTCAATTTCTATGATTTCTGGGGCAATGAAGATGAAGGCAGCCAGCCGTCCGCAGCCGATGCGCCGCATATCGTGGCGCTCGATCATGCCGATGCTGATGCTGCTGTGCAGCGCCGCACTTCCGTGCGCCGCGACGCCTGAGGGAAGCGCCGCGCAGCCGATCGATGCGGGCTGGATCCTGCAGGTACTGGCCAGGCCGGCGCCGATGCGCACGGCGTTCATCGAACTGCGCGGCTCGCCGTTGCTGAAGGCGCCGTTGCGGATCGAAGGCGAATACCAGCGCCCTGACAACGACAGCCTGGTCCGCGAAGTGCGTTCCCCCTATGCAGAGACCACCACGCTGCGCAATGGCGAAGCGACCATTGCCCGCGCCGGCAAGGCGCCGCGGAAATTCTCGCTGGCCCGGGTCCCGGAACTCGCTGGACTGCAAGCCAGTTTCGGTGCGCTGTTGTCCGGTAATCGCGCATTGCTTGAAACGCACTACCGGCTCAGCGCCGTGGGCACGCGACAGCAGTGGACCTTGTTGCTCACTCCCGTCGATGCGCAGGCCGCGGGCGGCGTGCGTGATATCACCCTGTATGGACGCGGCGCCGAACTGCGTTGCATCGAGACGCGTCCGGCCAAGGGCGACCTGCAGCGCACCTTGCTGGCTGGCGCCGCGCGAGAAGCCGCCAGGGCCAGCACGGCCCAGTCCTTGGCGACGCTGTGCCGCGCAAGTAGCACGCACTGATGCTGACCGCGCGCAGTCGTCTCGTCCTGGCCTTGTTGTGGCTGGCATTGCTGGCCGTGGCCGGCTGGGCCATCAGCCAGCGCCTCCAGCTCAGCGGTGACCTGCGCAAGTTCATGCCGGCGGCGGAAACGCCGGCACAGAAACTGTTGATTGACGAACTTGGCGAGGGTCCCGGTTCGCGCCTGTTGCTGATGTCGATCTCCGGCGCCGATGCAGAGACGTTGGCCGCGCAATCGCAAGCCTTGCGTGAAGCCTTGGCGGCGCGACCCGAGTTCAGCCTGGTCGCCAATGGCGGCGATGCCAGCCTCGACGCGATTCCCGAACGCCTGCGTCCCTACCGTTACCTGCTCACCGACACCTTCGATGCGCGCGCGTTGGATGAGGCAACGCTGCGCGACGAACTCGGTGCGCGCGTGCAGGACCTGGGTTCACCCGCCGCCGCACTGGTCGAACCCCTGCTGCCGTCCGATCCGACCCTGGAAACATTGAAGTTGGCCGAACGCTGGCAGCCGGCCAATGCGCCGCAACGTTTGCATGACGTCTGGTTTGATCGCGCCGGCAACAAGGCCCTGCTGGTCGCGCAGACCCGCGCGGCCGGTTTCGATCCGACCGGCCAGCAGGCCGCGGTCGACGCGATCCATTCCGATTTCTCCAGGGTCGCCGCGGCCACCCACAGCGAACTGGCCCTGACCGGCCCGGGCGCGTTCTCGGTCGAGATTGGCGGCCGCACCGCGGCCGAGGCGCAATGGATCGGCATGATCGATACGCTGGGCCTGATCCTGTTGTTGTGGATTGCCTACCGCAGCTGGAAGATGCCGATCCTCGGCGCGTTGCCGCTGGCCACTGCCGGGCTTGCCGGCCTGGGCGCTGTGGTATTGCTGTTCGACGGCGTGCATGGCATCACCGTGGCCTTCGGCTTCACCCTGATCGGCGTGGTCCAGGATTATCCGATCCATCTTTTCAGCCACCAGCGCCCGGGTGTGTCGCCGTGGGCCAATGCACGCGCGTTGTGGCCCACCCTGGCCACCGGCGTGGTCTCCACCTGCATTGCCTATGTCACCTTCCTGTTTTCCGGCGTGGATGGACTGAAGCAACTCGCTGTCTTCACTATCGCCGGCCTCGGTGCAGCCGCGGCAAGTACACGCTTGCTGCTTCCGGCGCTGATCGATCCGGCGCCGCGTGATTTCGCCGATTCGCGCCTGCTGGCAAAATTGTGGAATGGGATCGCGCGCCTGCCGCGCTTGCGCTGGTCACTGGTCGTGGTCGCGGCGCTTGCATTGGCGGTGACGGTGTTCGCGCCGGGCCCGTTCTGGCAGAACGACCTGTCGAAACTCACTCCGGTGCCGGCCGATGCGCTGGCG
>JBDTPP010000060.1:0-16242 GCA_039932615.1 Pseudoxanthomonas sp. | reverse complement strand
AAAGGAACCGGTAGTCCCAGATGCACTCGAACACCAGGTGCAGCTGCAGCCAGATGTCCTCCAGTCCTGGCAGGCGTCCGGACGGCGCCTCCAGTGCGGCGTCCATGCGCTCTTCATAGCGCGCGAACAACTGCTCGATGATGTCGTCCTTGTTGCGGAAGTGGTAATACAGGTTGCCGGGGCTTATTTCCAGCTCGTCGGCGATGTGGTTCGTGGTGACGTGCGGCTCGCCCTGCGTGTTGAACATCGCAAGCGAGGCATCGAGGATGCGTTGGCGTGTGTCGCGTGCCACCCGGTCAGGTTCGGCCGCGCCGTAGACTGCGCGGCATGAGTCGGCGAGGCATGTGTCGGTAATGCATGATCAGGCAGTCAGCTTCTTCACCAGATCGACGTACTTTTTCTGCGCATCCTCCTGGGCGGTGCCCTTGAGCTTGGCCCAGGCCTCGTACTTGGCGGTGCCGACGAAATCGAAGAAGCCCGGCTTGTCGCCGCTTACGTCACCCTCCGAACCCTGCTTGTACAACGCGTACAGGCGCAACAGGGTGTCGTTGTCGGGGCGTTCGGAGAGGCCCTGGATGCTCTTGGATGCCTGCTCGAAGGTGCTTTTCAGATCTGCCATGCGTGATCCCTCCCGGTGATCGCGGTCATCACACCATGCGCCGCAGGGTCGGTCAATGCTCGCCAGTCCCTGACGGCATTGTCCAAAGCCGGGTTCTCTGGCAATTTAGACCGCAGGGACGCAGCGTAGGGGCTACGCCCACAAACCAGGGATAGTGTTCCTATGAGTTATTTCGTCACCGGCGCCACCGGTTTCATCGGCCGCTACCTGGTCAGCAACCTGCTCAAGCGCACCGGCATGGTTTACGTGCTGGTACGCAAGGACTCGCAGAAGAAATTCGACACTATCGCCAAGCAGGCTGGCTGGGACCTCAAACGCATCACCGTGGTCCATGGCGACATGACCAAGCCGAAATGCGGGCTGACGCCGACCCAGGTGCGCAGCCTCTCGGGCAAGGTCAAGCACTTCTTCCACCTGGCCGCCATCTACGACCTGTCGGCCAGTGCCGAAGCGCAACAGGCCGCCAATATCGACGGTACCCAGCATGCACTGGACCTGGGCGCAGTGATCAAGGCAGGGGTGTTCCACCACACCAGTTCGATTGCTGCCGCCGGGCTGTATCCGGGCATCTTCCGCGAGGACATGTTCGACGAAGCCGAGGGTCTGGACGATCCTTACCTGCGCACCAAGCATGATTCGGAAGGACTGGTGCGCAACGAGAAGCGCCTGAAATGGCGCATCTACCGCCCGGGCATGGTGGTGGGTCATTCGCAGACCGGGCAGATCGACAAGATCGATGGTCCGTACTACTTCTTCACCCTGATCAAGAAACTGCGCGAGGTGCTGCCGCCATGGATGCCGGTGCTGGGCATCGAGGGGGGGCGCATCAACATCGTGCCGGTGGATTTCGTCGCCGACGCCATGGACCATATCGCGCACAAGCCCAAGCTGGATGGCCACACCTTCCACCTGACCGATCCCGAGCCGCTGCGCGTGGGCGAGGTGCTGAATACCTTCTGCCGCGCCGGCCATGCGCCGGAAATGACCATGCGCGTGGATGCGCGCATGTTCGCCTTCGTGCCCAGCGGGATCCGCGGCGCGGTCGGCAACCTGCCGCCGGTGAAGCGTTTCATCGGCATGTTGCTGCGTGATTTCAAGATACCCAAGGAAGTGCTGAAGTTCATTACCTATCCGACACGTTTCGACAGCCGTGAGACCGAGCGGGCGTTGAAGGGCAGTGGCATCGTGGTGCCCAGGCTCGACACCTACGCTTGGCGCCTGTGGGACTACTGGGAGCGCCACCTCGACCCGGACCTGTTCATCGACCGCACCCTGAAGGGCAAGGTTCGCAACAAGGTCGTGGTCATTACCGGTGGTTCCTCCGGCATCGGCCTGTCCACCGCCCAGCGCGTGGCCGAGGCCGGCGCGATCACGGTGATAGTGGCGCGAGGCGAGGAAGAGCTGTTCAAGGCGCGGGATGAAATGAAGAAGGCGGGAGGAAAAGTGTTTGCCTACACCGCGGACCTGGCCGACATGGCCGATTGCGACCGGCTGGTGAAGAAGGTGCTCGACGAGCATGGCCATGTCGACATCCTGATCAACAATGCCGGGCGTTCCATCCGCCGTTCGATCGAGGCCAGTTACGACCGCTTCCACGATTTCGAACGGACCATGCAGCTGAACTATTTCGGCAGCATCCGCCTGATCATGGGCTTCATGCCAGCCATGATCAATCGGCGCAAGGGCCACATCATCAACATCAGCTCGATCGGCGTGTTGGCCAGTTCGCCGCGCTTCTCTGCCTACGTGGCGTCGAAGGCGGCACTGGACGCCTTCAGCCGCTGCGCACAGGGCGAACTGTCGGGCAAGGGCATCAGCTTCACCACCATCAACATGCCGCTGGTGAAGACGCCGATGATTGCGCCGACCAAGATGTACGACAGCGTGCCCACCTTGTCGCCGGAAGAGGCGGCCGATCTGCTGGTCAAGGCAATCATCGAAAAACCAAGTCGCATCGCCACCCGCCTGGGCATTTTCTCGGCGTTGATCAATGCGGTGGCGCCAAAGGCCTACGAGGTGATCATGAGCACCGCGTTCGAACTGTTCCCGGATTCAGCGGCCGCCAAGGGCGACCGCAAGGCGTTGAAGGAAGCGGCGCCGAGCCAGGAACAGATTGCATTCGCATCGCTGATGCGCGGGGTGCATTGGTAGGCCGGTTACTGATCGGCCAATCATTGGCAGGCGGTTTTTCCCCGTCTGCCGGTTCAAGCTTCGGTCAGGGCTGCGCGCACTGGCGCCAACGTACTTGTTCGCTGCTGTTCGGCGGCGGGTTCATCTGCACCCGGGTCAAGGCCAGCTCCGGATAAGCATGCAACTGGCCGCAGACCAGGGGCCAGGCGTCTTGCTCGGCGACCGTACGATCGATCTCAAGGGTGGATTTCGAGATCCAGACCCCGCGACTGATACCGGCGATTTTAGCCAGCCTCCTTGAAATTTCCGCGCGATGTTTTTCGGTGTCGGCTTCGGTCCCGTTGGCCGCCGCGTTTGCGGTACCGGCGGCCTTGGTGGCGTCGGCGGGCGCCGTCGAAACCGAAGGGATCACTGGCGGTGCCATGGACGCGGCTGCCGGACCGTTGGCCGGGTTAAGCACGCTGGGAAAGACCAGGGCGGTAGCCAATCCCAGAGTCACTGAGCCCAGCCAGGCAATTCCGATATGGCGTCGCGCGCGCGCCGCGGCAGTTCCAGTGATCCGGCGCTGCAACTTGCCTTCCACCATGGGCTTGACCGTCGGCCATAGCCGGGGCCCGTCGATGATTTCGACGTTGTGCTTCTGGGCCCTTTCCAGTCCGTCCTTGTCGAGCACGCCTTCGGTCACCAGGATTCCGCCCTGGGCGCCGCGCAGGCGGATCTCGGAAGCGAATTCGTCGACCGCTGCCGAGCCGATGCGATAGGCCGAACCATGCTTGCAGGCCAACAACTGTCGCCTGCCTTCGCCGCTCAACAGGAAGCTGGAGCTGTGCTCCTGGTTTTCCTCCTGGGCGGAGGGTATCCGCACCAAACCGCGCAGTTCCAGGGCTTCCAGCACCAGGCGGGAAAAATCGCGCCAGCGCATGCCGGCCAATGCCAGCAGACCCGCCGCGGTTTCATCGTCGCGGCGACGGATCAGCCAGAGGTAGGCAGTAGCAGCGGTGCCCACCAGCAAGGTGATGGCTAATCCGAACAACCAGGCGGGCATGTTTACCTTTCAAGTGATCTGGGAACGTGGCGCATTCTACGCCAGCGTTTTGCGGGCACGAAAAAGCCCGCCAGTCCGAAGTCGTAAGGGGAGGGGAGCATACGTACTTCGAGTGGACTGGCGGGCTGAAACGATTGTTGCGCTTTGGATTGTGCCTTGCAACAAAATTGGTGGAACGCTGCGTCGCTGGTTAATCGATGATTCAACCAGCGACACCCAGGCATTGCTTGCCCATTGGCTACTGCTTGGTGGTCTTGCGCGCAGTCTTCTTGCTGGTGCGCTTGGACGGAGCCGCTTTTTTGGCCGAAGCCTTGCTCGCGGTCTTCTTGGCTGCAGCCTTCTTGCGCGGTTTCGGGGCGCCGCCAAGCTTGCGCAGTTCGGCATTGAGCGAGTCCACCCGGTCGATCAGGGTGTTGAGGTCTTCGCGGGCGGGCACTTCCAAACGGCGCAGGGCGCGCTGCACGCGCTCCTCGAAGACCTTCTCCAGGCGGTCCCAGGTATCGGAAGCGCGCTCGCGCGCCTGGCCGACCTTGTTCTCGACCGCATCGCGCACGGCTTCCACCTTGCCGCCGGCGACCTTGCGGGTGACCTGTTCAAGCGACAGGCCTTCCTTGACCAGGGTCTCGAACAGCTTGGTTCCTTCAACCTGGGCGCGGCCGAAGGCGCCGACGCCTGCAAGCCACACCTGCTGGGCGGACTCGCCGAGATTCCTGGAAAGGCGTTCTGCCTGTGCCTGCAGGTTGGGGTTGCTCGCGGAGGTGGTCTTGCGCGCGGTTTTCTTCAGCTTGGCCATGGGTTCCGTCGACAAAAGAGTGGTGAGGAACCCTCAGAGTGCCCCCGCTTGTCTAGAGCTTTCACACCAGCGGCGTATCGCGTTTCAAGCGGTCCGCTGCAATTTATGGGTGAAGCGGCGCGCCGCCACGACCTGTTCGACGTCATCCAGTGCGCGTCGCAGGCGGGCGGTGGTCTCGGTCATGCGCGGGGCTATGTCCAGTCCGTCCAGCAGCGAACGGCGAGGGTCGTTGATCACTTCGTCGCGCAAGCCGATCCCATGCGCGGCCAGTATGGGTCGAATTACGTCGGCGCGTTTGCGCAGGTCGGCAAGGGTATTGCGATAGGCCAGCTGGCACACTCGGTGGCGCGCGGAGAAACTGAACAGGTTGGTGAAGAACAGCTCGCTGTCTTCTGCGTTGGGCTCGAACAGCAGTTGGTCGATATTGGGGAACTGGTGCGGGTATTTTTCCATGCCGATCTGCATGCGTGATTGCAGCAGGGTGCGCAGGGTCTGCGACAACACGGCTGGCAATCCGCCGCTGGCCAGCCCGTGGCGTTCTTCCTCGCCCGCCTGCAGTGGTGCACGGCTTGCGTCAAAGGGCACCAGCGGGTTGACCCCGATCATCAGGTCGATGCCGCGTTCAAGCACGGTTGACGCGTGCATGGTCCGGCGCAGGGCGCCGTCGAGGAAATGACGGCCCTTGATCTTCACCGGTGGGTAAATTCCCGGCAATGCGGAACTGGCTTGCACGGCCTGGGAAATCGGCACCTCATCCCAGCCTTGCTGGCCGAAGCGCACGGCTTCACCGGTGTCCAGGTCGACCGCGACCACGAACAGGTCCGCGCCCAGGGTGCGGAAATCGTTGCTGCGGCCGCGGCGGGTGAAGATGTCGCGCAGGAAGGCTTCCACGCCCTGGTTGTCGAACAGGCCGGTGGGCACCAGCCCGCCGAAACGCAGGATCAGGTCCGACAGGCGCGTGGCCTTGCGCGGATTGCTCATCAGCCGGCGTGCCCAGTCGGCATACAGGCCGGGCAGGGTAGCGGCACGTCGCAGGTATTCACCGACGTTGGGCTTGAGGAAGATCTCGGGACGGAATTCCGCATCGTCGCTGGTCCCGGTGATGAAGATCCGGCACATTTCAGCAGTACTCATCCGATTGGCCAGGCCTGCGGCCAGGAATGCGCCGGAGCTGACGCCGACGTAGCAATCCATGCGGGTCAGGTCCAGGCCATCCATTGCCTCGTCCATGGCCCGCAATGCGCCCAGTTCGTACATGCCGCCGATGGGGCCGCCGCCTGCGATGGCAAGGCCGATGCGACCGTCAGACCCGCGTTTCCGGGCGCTGTGGAGAGAAAGCATGCACGATCCGAATGCGAAAGCTGCCCGAGTGTAGCCGACAAGCGCTGGAGCCTGTAAACGCTGCCGGCATGGCAATCAAGCGTTGGTAAAGCTTGCGATTGGATGCCATGCACCGGATCATTCCCGGCATGGCGCGTGGCAATCCCCTCATTGAACGGCTCGGACGCCGCCTGGTTTGCCACCAGGCCCTGCATGACCCCAAACGGGAGCCGCGGAACCAACTGCGCTGGTTGCCGATCCTGCGCAGCTGGCAGACCCGGCGCCTGGAAGACAGTTTCGAACATTTCCTCTACGACCCGCAAAGGCGGGCGGCGGCGCTGTTTTTCCTCACCGATGTCTATGGCGATCGCGATTTCAGTCGCCGCGACGCCAACGTCGCCAAGGTCTTGCCGATGATGCAGCGGCTGTTGCCCGCGGCTGTACTGGGCACCGTCGCCGATGGTATCGAACTGGGCGCGGTGACCCACGCACTGGACCTGCGCATGGCCGAGGAACTGCAGCGAATTGCGCCCACGCGCAAACGCCTGGATGCGGCTTTGTATGCGAAAGCGTATCGCGGCATCGGCCATCAACGCCTGCGCAATCACCAGATTGACCTGATCGCTGGCGTTGGTGTGGGCCTGGCCAAGGCCGTACGCACGCCTGGCGTATCGATGCTGTTGCGGTTGTCGCGCGGGCCAGCCAAGGCCAGCGGCCTGGGCGAGCTGCAGGGATTCCTGGAGCGGGGTTTCGCCGCGTTCTCCGCGCTGGGCGATGGCAAGGCCTTCGTCGCTGATATCGAGGGTTCCGAACGCGAATTGACCCAACGCCTGTTCAATGGCGACCCGGACCCGTTCCGCTGATCGCCTGGCCGGGCTGGACCTGACGGTGGGTTGTCAGTTGAACCTGCAGTCGGCCGATCTCGAAGACAGCCGGCCCAGGGTCAGTCGAATTTCTCGCTTAGCACCCGTTTGATCTCGGCTTCGATCGGACCCTTCAGCATCGACAGCATGAAACCGAGCTGCGCGGTGACATGCAGTTTCTTCGGCGAAAGCTTGATCTTCCCATCCACGCCGGCACGGTTGAAGTTGAGCGTATCGCCGTTCCACTCGTGCTGGAAGTCGAACCGTTCGGCCAATTTCCTGGCAACGCCTTCTACCGCCTTGCGTGCCTGCGCCGGCGTCTTCGAGTGCTCGTGCAGGATGTCGATACTGGGCATGGGATGTTCCTCCTGATGATGCCTTATTGTGCGTAAGCGGCCACCGCAGGCCAAGCCGCGTCGCGGCATGTTAGGCTCCCGGCGCGTGGAAAACCTCAGACTCCATTTCAGCAATCGCCAACAACCCGATCGCGCCCTGGTCACCGGCGTGCACCGCGTCGTGCGTGAAGCCAGTGGCCTGATCGGCGTGGGCGACAATGCCCAGGGTGCCTTGCTGGCCCAGTTCTGCGTGGATCGCCGCGGCCTGTGGCTGCAGGTCGCAAGTGGCAGCCGGGGCATCCATGTCAACGGCAGGCCGGTGCAGCGCATGGCCTTGCTGCGGGCCGGCGACACGGTGTACCTGGATGGTGCCGAGATCCTGGTGCAAGCCTCGCACCAGGGCCTGGATGCGGTGCCGCAGGCGGACGCTGGCGACAGCAATGATCATCGTGTCGTGCTGCGGGGCTTGGGTGGCCGGCACCATGGCCGCGCCTATGCCATGTCGCAGCCGTGCCTGGTCGGGCGTTCGGTCAATGCCACCATCCATATCGCCGAACCTGGTTTCGCCGAGCGCCATGCGCAGCTCGAAAGACGTGGCGACCGGGTGATGTTGCGCGATCTGGGGTCGCCTGCGGGAAGCATGGTCAACGGTGTCGCCGTGCGCGATGCCCTACTCACCGCAGGTGATCAGGTTGCATTCGGCAGCCAGAACCGCTTCGTGCTGGAGGTGCCGTGGCAGGAAGCCTCCAGCGAAGCGCGCGAGCTGGCCGACGACAGTGTCCGGGACGCAGGCAGGGAGGCGGCCAGCAAGCATTCGATGCGACGCTGGCCATGGCTGTTGCTGGCAGCCCTGTTCCTCGCTGCCATGCTCAGCGCGCTGCTGCTGTTCGGTGCCGGCTGAAGCGTTTCCAGACTCGCCAGCCCAGCAACGCGGCCAGGATCGATGCATACAGCAGCGGTTCGCGGATGTCCGATTTGACCAGCCACCAGAAATGCAGCACCGCCAGTACGCCGACGGCATAAACAAGCTTGTGCAAGCGTCCCCAGTTTCGTCCAAGGCGTTTTATCCAGCCCTTGGTTGAAGTAATGGCCAGCGGCACCAGCAGCAACCATGCGCTGAAACCCACGGTGATGTAGGGCCGTTTCACGATTTCGGCGAAGATCTGCGTCCAGTAGCCACGCAGATCGAGACCAAGATAAGCGGTGAAATGCAGGCAGGCATAGAAAAACGCGTACAGGCCCAGCATCCTGCGGAAGCGTATCAGCACCGGCTGCCCGGTCAGTTGTCGCAGGGGAGTGATCGCAAGGGCGATCATCAGCAGGCGCAACGCCCACAGGCCCAGGCGGTGCTCTACCTCGGCCACCGGGTCGACGCCCAGTGCATCGCTGCCGGTCTTCCACACATCGTAGAACTGCCAGGCGAGGATCGCGACGGGAATCAGTGCGAGGACGTGTATCAGGGTCTTGGCGGCGATGATGCCGTTTGAAGTCTTGGCCATTGTGTTCCGATGATGGAGAGCTGCATTTGCAGGAGCGGGCCTTGCCCGCGATGCCCTTGAGCGCAACGCCAAGAGCGTCGCGTGCCGGGCGCTCCTGCAGCTTTGGAGTCAGTACCACTTCTTCAGATCGAGCCCCGCATACATCGAGGCCACCTGCGCTCCGTAGCCATTGAAGGGCAGGGTTGGAATGCGGTCGGCAAAAAGCTTGCTGGCATTGCCGGCGATACGGCGCTCGGTCTTCTGGCTCCAGCGCGGATGGTCCACGTCCGGATTGACGTTGGAGAAAAATCCATACTCCGAAGGCTGCAGAGCGTGCCACGCGGTTTCCGGCATCCGTTCGACGAACTTGATTTCCACGATCGACTTGATGCTCTTGAAGCCGTACTTCCACGGAACCACCAGTCGCAGCGGCGCGCCGTTCTGCTGCGGCAATGATTTGCCGTACAACCCGGTGGCCAGCAGGGCCAACGGATGCATGGCCTCATCGATGCGCAGGCCTTCGCGGTACGGCCAGTTGATCGAGTTGTAGCGCACGCCGGGCATCTGCCTGGGATCGGCCAAGGTGGTAAAGGCCACGTATTTGGCCTTGGAGGTGGGCGCGAACTGCTTCAGTACGTCGGCAAGGGGCACGCCCAGCCACGGGATCACCATCGACCAGCCCTCTACGCAGCGCAGTCGATAGATACGTTCTTCCGCGGCCACGCCCTTGAGCAGATCCTCCTGGGCGATATGTCCCGGCTTGGCGCACTCTCCGCTCACCGCGATCGACCACGGCCGGGTCTTGAGGGTCTTTGCGGCGTTGGAAGGATCGGTCTTGCCGGTGCCGAATTCGTAGAAATTGTTGTAGCCGGTGATGTCGGCGTAGCGGGTCAATTCTTCGCTGGTGCGGAAACCCGAACGCGCCTGGACCGGAGTGACGACCTGTTTGGGAGGGTCGGGAAGCTCGGCATCGGCGCAGCCGGCCAGGGTCAGTGCCGGGGACATGGCGAATGCGCCCAGCAGCTTGCGACGCTGCAGATAGACCGATTCGTCGGTGATCTGACTGGCGGGGATTTTCAGCGCTTCGCGCAGCGACATGGCGGATTTCCTCTGGTTGCCTTGAAACAAGGAGTTGGGCAGGCGGCAAAAGGTCTCGTGGACCATGCCGGAAGCACAGCACAAGTTACGTTTGAAACCAGTGTGCGGATGCAAGCCGTCATCCAACCAAGCCTGCTGCGCTGCGGCATACTATGGCCTCATCTCAGCAGGCAGCCCATGACGCGCGTCTTCAACTTCAGTGCCGGCCCCGCGACTTTGCCGGAATCGGTCCTGCTCCAGGCCCAGGCGGAAATGCTCGACTGGAACGGCGTGGGCGCGTCCATCATGGAGATCAGCCACCGCAGTGCCGAGTTCATCGCCGTGGCTGCCGAAGCCGAAGCCGACCTGCGTGCGCTGATCGGGATTCCCGATGACTACGCGGTGTTGTTCCTGTCCGGTGGCGCCACCACCCAGCAGGCGCTGCTTGCGCTCAATTTCGTCGCGCCCGGAGAGACCGTCGACTACGTGGTGACCGGCCACTGGGGCAAGACTGCGATCAGGCAGGTCGCGCCCTACGCCAACGTCAACATTGCCGCCGATGGCGAGCCTGGCGGCTTCCGCAGCATCCCGGCGCGCGACACCTGGAAGCTCACGCCCGGTGCGGCCTATGTGCACATCACCGCCAACGAGACCATCCACGGCGTCGAATTCCGCGACATCCCCGAAGTTGGCCCAGCGCCGCTGTTCGCTGACTTCAGTTCGAGCATTGCATCGGAGCCGATCGATGTATCGAAGTACGGCGTGATCTATGCCGGAGCGCAGAAGAACCTGGGACCGGTAGGCGTGGCGGTGGTGATCCTCCGCCGCGAACTGCTGGAACGCAGTGGCCAGCCACGCGCCGATATCTTCGATTACCGCTCGCACGCCGCGCGTGATTCCATGCTTAATACACCGCCTACCTGGAACTGGTACCTGGCCGGCCTGGTGTTCAAGTGGATGCTGGCGCAGGGCGGGGTCGAGGAATTCGCACGCCGCAGCGCGATCAAGTCGGGACTGGTGTACGGGGCCATCGATTCTTCGGCTGGTTTCTATCGCAACGAAGTAGTAGCTGCGGCGCGTTCGCGGATGAACATCCCCTGTTTCCTGCCCGATGAAACCCTCACCGCGCGCTTCGTTGCCGAATCGAAAGCCGCCGGCTTGATTGCGCTGAAAGGCCACAAGGCGGTGGGCGGCATCCGCGCTTCGCTGTACAACGCATTGCCGGTGGCAGCGGCGCAGGCGCTGGTGGATTTCATGCGTGATTTCCAGCGACGCAATGGATAACTCCGCCTGTAGGAGCGGGCCCTGCCCGCGATGCTTTTGCGCGACGTGACGGAGAGCTTCGCGGGCAGGGCCCGCTCCTACAACAACAAGACACACTGAAGACGGACGACACCATGGCCTCCAAGCCCAAGACACCCACCACCAAGATCGCAAAAATCGCACCCAAGCCGATTACAGCTGCGCCGGTCCTGGCCGACGTGCGCGCCCATATCGACGGCATTGATCGCCAGATCCAGGGCCTGATCGCGGACCGCGCCGCCTATGCGCTGCAAGTCGGCAAGGCCAAGGGCAAGCTTGCGGCGGCGGTGGATTACTATCGCCCGGAGCGCGAGGCGCAGGTGTTGCGCATGGTCGTGGATCGCAACGAAGGCCCGCTCAGCGACGAAGTGCTGGTGCATGTATTCCGCGAGATCATGTCCGCGTGCCTGGCCCAGCAGGAACCGCTGAAAGTCGGATTTCTCGGCCCGGAGGGCACTTTCAGCCAACAGGCGGTGATGAAGCATTTCGGCCGCTCCGCGCATGGCCTGCCGCTGGCCAGCATCGAAGAAGTGTTCCAGGAAGTGGAAAACGGCAACGCCGATTTTGGCGTGGTGCCGGTGGAGAATTCGGGGCAAGGCACGATCCAGGTGACCTTGGACATGTTCCTCACCTCGAACCTGAAGATCTGTGGCGAAGTCGAGCTGCGCGTGCACCAGTACCTGCTCTCGCGTACCGGCCGCATCGAGGACATCGAGCGCATCTACTCGCACCCGCAGTCCTTCGCGCAGACGTCCTCGTGGCTGCGTTCGCACTTGCCCAAGGTCGAGAAGATACCCGTCTCCAGCAATGCAGAAGGCGCCCGCCGCGCCCGTAGTTCCGATGATGCGGCAGCCATCGCCGGCGAGAGCGCCGGCCATGTGTACGGGTTGAAGAAAGTCATCATGGCCTCGATCGAGGACGATGCCGACAACACCACGCGCTTCCTGGTGATCGGCCGCAGTATTTTCCCGACCTCCGGCCACGACCGCACCTCGGTCCTGGTGTTCATCCATGACAAGCCAGGCGCGCTGTTCGACGTGCTCAGCCCATTCGCGCGACATGGCATCAGCATGAACCGGATCGAATCACGGCCTTCGCACAATGCCAAGTGGGAATACGGCTTCTTCATCGACCTGGCCGGACATGTCGACGACGAGTCGATGAAGAAGGCGCTCGCCGAGCTGAAAGCCCATTCGGCACAGATCAAGGTGCTGGGTTCTTATCCAGTGGCGGTGCCGTAAGACATGGCGACCAAGCAAAACTGGTCCGTTTGCAGCGGGCGGGCGCTACAGGGCGAACTGGAAATTCCCGGCGACAAATCCGTTTCACACCGCGCAGTGATGTTGGCTGCGATCGCCGATGGAGTATCGGCCATCGACGGTTTCCTTGAAGGAGAGGACACCCGCGCCACCGCAGCGATCTTCGGCCAGTTAGGCGTCCGCATCGAAACCCCTTCGTCTTCCCGACGTATCGTGCACGGTGTTGGCGTCGACGGGCTGCGTGCACCAGGCGCGCCGCTGGATTGCGGCAACGCCGGTACCGGCATGCGCCTGCTGTCCGGTCTGTTGGCTGCACAGGCCTTCGACAGCACGCTGGTTGGCGACGAATCGCTTTCGAGACGTCCGATGCGCCGGGTTATCGACCCGCTTGCCAGGATGGGCGCGCGAATCGAGTCCGAGGCCGGAGGCCTGCCACCACTGCGTATCCGGGGTGGCCAGACGATTCGTGGCATGGACTACACCCTGGAAGTGGCCAGTGCCCAGGTGAAGTCGGCAGTGCTGCTCGCTGGCCTGTATGCCGAAGGAGAGACCGTGGTGCGAGAGCCGCATCCGACCCGCGATTACACCGAGCGGATGCTCACGGCATTTGGTGTGGACATCGAGTTCGCACCGGGCCATGCGCGCCTGCGCGGCCGGCAGCGCCTGCGTGCGACCGATATTGCGGTGCCCGCGGATTTTTCCTCGGCCGCGTTCTTCATTGTCGCGGCAAGCATCGTTCCGGGGTCGGAAGTGCGCTTGCGCGCGGTTGGACTCAATCCGCGCCGCACCGGCTTGCTGATCGCATTGCGCGCGATGGGCGCGGATATCGTGGAAGAGAATCGCAGCGAACATGGGGGCGAGCCGGTCGCTGATCTCGTGGTGCGCCATGCACCGTTGCATGGCATCGAGGTGCCGGTGCAGATCGTGCCGGACATGATCGATGAATTCCCCGCGTTGTTCGTTGCAGCAGCCTGTGCCGAGGGCACGACGACGGTGCGCGGCGCGGCCGAATTGCGGGTCAAGGAATCCGACCGCCTCGCTTCCATGGCTGGCGGCTTGCGTACGCTGGGCATCCAGGTGGATGAAACCGCCGATGGTGCCACCGTCCTTGGCGGCCAAATCGGAAGCGGAGAAGTACATAGTCACGACGACCATCGCATCGCCATGGCTTTCAGCGTTGCCGCACAACAGTCGACGGGGCCAGTCAGAATTTTCGACGTGGCCAATGTTGCCACGTCGTTCCCAGGCTACGACGTGCTGGCCCAACGGATCGGTTTCGGCGCCTTTACTGGCTCTTGAACTCTACCGGCACCACCACTGCACCGGCGACGGCCTTGCCGTCCTTCATTGCCGGATCAAAGCGCCACTTGCGCACGGCATCGGTCACTGCGCGATCCAGGTCACGGCTGCGTTCGCCGCTGCGTTCCAGCACTTTCACGTCGGTGGGCACGCCACTGGCATCCACTTCCACACGCACGCTTACGCTGCCTTCCACGCCGGAGCGCAGTGCCTGAGGTGGATATTTAGGCGCCTGATTGCCGGCCAACGGCGACGGATCGCGATTGATCCTGGCAACGGGTTGTGGCTTTGGCCGGGGCTTGGCTTCGGGCTTTTTCACTGACGCAGCAGCGACCGAAGCGGTGGCGCCTTCGTCCACGATTGCGGGTTGCTCGGTCGTGACCGGCTCGACCATCGGCTGCGTCGTGTCATGTTTTCCATACCACCAGAACCCCAATGCGATCAGCACTGCCAACAGCAACAGCCAGAGCAAGGCACTGCTTTTGCGTGGCGGCGCAACAACGGGCGCATCAGGATCGACATGGTTATAGCCGGGGTCGTTCGGATTGGGTGTGGACATGCTTGATCTCCCTGAACAAGTGGATGAACAGGTGCGAGTCTTGCACGCGGGTTTGTTGCGATAGCGTCACGGGACCGTGAAAGTGGGCTTTTGCGCAGACAATCGCAGTCAAGCCGTTCAGTTGATGACGCTCAGCGGTCGGCCTTGAACTCGATTGGAATCACCAGGCTTGCACCAATCGCCTGGCCATTGCGTTGTGCGGGTTGAAAACGCCACCCGCGCACTGCTTCCATGGCGGCGCGGTCCAGGTCACGCGATCCGCTGCGCTGGACCAGTGCCACACCGGCCGGCATGCCGGCTGCATCGACTTCCACGCGGACCAGCACGGTTCCGCTTTCGCCACGACGCAATGCGGCGCCCGGATAGCGCGGCGGCGGCATCTGTCCCTTGATCGGAACCGGTTGTTCGCCCGGCGCGAGTGCGACAGGTGCCGATGCGTTGGGGGCACTGGCGATCGGCATTGCCGGCGGCGTTCCTTCGTCGATAGGCGCGGGCAGGGTAGCCGCTGGCGGGGCGGTTTCCACCAGTTGCGGGCGATCTTCCGGTGCGTTGTCCTTTCCGCTGGTGGCCGGCATGTCGCTGGCGCCGTCGCCACCTGCCAGCGGCTCGGGCAAGGTTTCCAGTTGGCTCAGTGGTTTTCCGGGCGTGGTGGGCGTGACCTTGTAGAACGCCTGGTCGCGGCCTATCCACCATACGATCACGAACAGCAGCAAGCCGATGCCGAAGGCGATGGCGGCAACACGCAATGCGCTGCGCGGCAGACGGAAGACGTAATCGGGGTCTGGCTTGTTCGAGGCAGTTGGATTCGAGGTGGGCATGGCAGGTTCCGGGCAGCTCGCTGCGATTCTGCCATGACCAGGTGGCAAGGACGAAGCAAGCGCCTGCATTACAGGCGATAATTAAGCTTCGACAGCCACGAAATCCACTCCATGCTCGATCCCGCCCTGCTTCGCGCCAACCCCGCTGAACTTGCCGAACAACTGCAAACCACCCGGGGTTATACCTTGGACGTGTCCGCGCTGGAATCGCTGGAATCCGCGCGCAAGCAGTTGCAGACCCGCACCCAGGAGTTGCAAAACCTGCGCAACACGCGTTCAAAGGCCATTGGCCAGGCCAAGGCGAAAGGCGGGGACGTGTCAACGCTGATGGCTGAAGTGGCCGGTTTCGGCGAGGAACTGAAGGCTTCGGAAGTGGAGCTGGAACGGATCCGCGGCGAGATCGAAGCCATCGCCCTGGGTATTCCCAACCTGCCGCATGCCAGCGTGCCGCCCGGTGGCGACGAGAGCGGCAATGTGGAACAGAACCGCTGGGGCACGCCGTGCACGTTCGATTTCCCGGTGAAAGACCATGTGGAACTTGGCGCACGCCATGGCTGGCTGGATGGCGATGCCGGCGCGAAACTTTCGGGTGCGCGCTTCACCGTGTTGCGCGGCCAGCTGGCGCGCCTGCATCGGGCCTTGGCGCAGTTCATGCTTGATCTGCACAGCAACGAGCATGCCTATGAAGAAACCAATGTCCCGTTGATAGTCAACGAGGACTCGATGCGCGGTACCGGCCAGTTGCCCAAATTCGAGGACGATCTGTTTTCGACCGTCGTCGGGGAATCGAAGCGTTACCTGATCCCGACTTCGGAAGTGCCGCTGACCAATGTCGTCCGCGATCAGATCCTCGAAGACAGCGTCCTGCCGTTGCGCATGACCGCCCATTCCATGTGCTTCCGCGCCGAAGCCGGCAGCCATGGTCGCGATACCCGCGGCATGATCCGCCAGCACCAGTTCGAGAAAGTGGAGATGGTTTCCATCTCACGCCCGTCCGAAAGCTACGACGAACACGAGCGCATGACCCGTTGTGCCGAGGTGGTGCTGGAGAAGCTCGGCTTGCCCTACAAGCGCATGCTGCTGTGCAGCGGTGACATGGGTTTTTCCGCGGCCAAGACCTACGACCTGGAAGTCTGGCTGCCTTCGCAGGACACCTATCGCGAAATCTCCTCGTGCTCCAACTGCGAGGATTTCCAGGCCAGGCGGATGCAGGCGCGCTGGCGCAATCCGGCCACCGGCAAGCCGGAGCCCGTGCATACGCTCAACGGCTCGGGCGTGGCCGTGGGCCGCGCGATGATCGCGGTGATGGAGAACTACCAGAACGCGGATGGCTCGATCACCGTGC
>JBDTPP010000059.1:0-17093 GCA_039932615.1 Pseudoxanthomonas sp. | reverse complement strand
TTCGCCCATGGCAAGACCACCAACTGGTTCGGCGGTTCGTCCAATGCCAGCACCCAGCTGCTCGACGGCATGCATTACCGCGGCCTGCTGCGGGTGGCGCGGCGCGACGGTGGTACCCGCGTCTATGCGGTGCGCGAAGCCCCCGCGCCGGTCGACAGTGAAGCCGTCGAGGGACGCCTGGATGCCTTGATCGACCTGATCGCGGGCAAATACGCGCCACTGCCCGACGCCAGCCTCGGCCAGCTGGTGAGTTACCTGGGCAACGGCGTGCCGCAATGGAACGCCGCGCGCAAACCGGCGCTGCTGCGGGCGCGGCAACGCCTGCAGCGGGCACGGGTCGAAGGCGTGGATTGGCTGTGGCCTGCGGACGAACGCGCACAGAGCCGACGCTGGAAACCGGACGAACAGGTGCGCCTGCTCACGCCGTTCGATCCGGTGGTCTGGGATCGCCGCCGCTTCGAACTGCTGTGGGGCTGGGCTTATCGTTTCGAGGCCTACACTCCGGCGCCCAAACGCAAGCTCGGCTATTACGCGTTGCCGCTGCTGTGGCGCGACCGCGTGATCGGCTGGGGCAACCTGTCGGTGTCCGCAGGAACGCTGGATGCCCAGCTGCAATACGTGGAAGGCAAAACGCCACGAGACGCGTCATTCAGGCATGCACTCGAAGCCGAGCTGGCGCGGATGCGGGTGTTCCTGGGACTGGACGAATAAGTTCATGGAGTGGGCTAGAGCCCACCAACTTTGGTTCCGGCCATGTTGCAATCTGGAACATGGCGATGGCGGGTCGGTCCCACCCTGTGATTTCTATTCGGCCCTCGCCGCTGTCTCTGCCACCGCGCCGTTCTCGTAGATGGTCAGCGCCGGAACATGCTGCTTGTCGGCATCGGCGACGAACTTGAAACGCAGGTCGCGTTCCAGCGCGAAGAACCGGGACGGTGATTCGGCACGCAGGCTGACGACAAGATCACCAGCGGTGAGTTTCAGGCCATCGCCATCGACGACGACGATGATGTCGCCGACATGTTCGCCACGATAGCGGCCGGCAAAGGCCGACAGTGCGTCATCAGACAGGGTCAGGTGCGTGATTGGCGGGACATAAGGCACGGGGCCATGCGCATAGCTGAAGACGCGGCGCATGCGCCAATGACCACCGACGGACTGCCATAGGTTGGTGAACTCCGCCTGCCCATCCAGACGCTCCAGCCTGCCTGCTTCGCGCACATAAAAACGATGCATGCCCGAAAGCAGCGCATAACCGCCGGCCAACGGATGGAACCGCAGACTGCCCTCCACCTGCTCGCGCCGCAGTCGCATCTGCGGGTTTGCACACGGCCCCTTGCGCAGCGAGTCGATCACCGCGGCCTTGGACGTAGTGAGGCCGGTCTTGTCGTGGTAGAACTCGACGTCGTCGGTGAACAATGCGTCCATCGCCGGCAGGTCGCAGGCATTGAACGTCTGCCAGTAGCGCGCATCGGCATCGCGCACGGCCTGCTCGTCGCTGGCGAGCGCAGGCGAAGTAGCCAGCAGCAGGATGGTCGCAAGCATCATTCGTGGTGACATCGACTTTATTCCCCCGGTGGAGATTGCCATTACGTCTCCTGCAGGCCTTCCTGTCGCGGCCCGGAAGTCACTATCGTGATTTCGGGCCTGGGTGCGCGCAAGCGCAGTCGGAGCGCGTTGCAATGGAGAAGGGCCCGGGCAGGCTCGCCGCTTATAATCATCAGCCTGTTCGACCACAAGTAAGCGGAACCCATGAGCACGCTGTCGCCCTGCCCGAAATGCAAATCCCAGTACACCTACCACGACGGCGTGCAACTGGCCTGTCCGGAATGCGGCCATGAATGGCCTTCCGACGGCGAGTCCGAAGCTGCGGAGGATCAGCGGGTGATCAAGGATTCGGTCGGCAACCTGCTGCAGGACGGCGACACCATCACCGTGATCAAGGACCTGAAAGTGAAAGGTTCGTCGCTGGTGGTGAAGGTCGGCACCAAGGTCAAGAACATCCGCCTGGTCGACGGGGACCACGACATCGATTGCAAGGTCGACGGCATCGGCGCGATGAAACTGAAGTCGGAGTTCGTGCGCAAGGTCTGATCCAGGTTCAACTGCGGCGAGCTTATCTAGCGCGACTCGTCGTAGTAGTCGCCGCCGATGATCGTGCAGATCTGCGCCTGGCTGAAGCCATGGTAGCGGCGGCCACCGGTAGTATTGCGCTGGGCGAACAATTTGCCGCTGGCTGGCGTGCGCTCGCGTTTTTCCTGCAGTAACCACTTGGCGTAGTCGTTGCTCAGGTTGCGCGCCCGGATCGGGTCGATTTTCGGTTTGGGCATGGCCGGGGTCCTGCGTGGAAGTGTGGCTGGAGCATTCGGGCGCGTGGGGTTTATGGGCTGCTGCGATATTCGTTACCGAATCCGCCCATCTCCGCCAGTTCATCCAGCGTGGTCTTGCTGTGCCTGAGCAGTCGCACCGTTTCTTCCGGGTTGTCCCAGTGCTTGTCGCCGTTCCTGCCGCCATGGAACAGGTTGTTGCGCACCAGGCGCAGCAGCAGCGTGACCTTCTGCAGTTCGAATTCATTGGCCTCGAACTGCAATTCCTTCCAGGCCAGGCCGGCGTTGGCGACGACCACCTGCTGCCGCGGCCTGGCCGCGATCAGCGCGCGCGCACCCGGACCGGCGGCATAGCCATTGCGGTATTTCTTCACGAAGCGGTCCCAGTTCGGCTCGGCCTTCTTGCCCGTGTCGGTGGACTTGAGGAATTGCTTTTCCTTCAGCCCGAACTCGAACCGGGAGAACCAGTACAGGAAATCGAAGGCGGCATCCTGCAGCGGCGGGGTGATCTCGGTTCTCTTCATGTGGTGATTGTCCTTGAATCGTCGCCGGGAAACATCGCGGAGAAGCATTCCAGCGAGAATGCGGCGTGCCGCAAAAAAGCGTGACTAGAATACCTGTTCCCCTGCTGGCCAAGGTGCCGGGGTCAGCGAGGCTCGTCACACTAGACCGGACTATCGTCCCCGATACGGCTCGCAGCCGATGCCATCATTATCCCGATCCAGCTGGGCGCCATAGCCGGGGTCGCCGCGATGTACCGGCGCCGCACCGGCGGCGCGTGCTTCGGTGCAATTGCGGAAGGGGCGGGGTCGGGATTGCCGGTGCGGTGGCGCGGCGCGTGAAGGTGCGAAACTGTTTCCGTCGACCTCCGCACTGGGCGCCGGACGCGGACTGCCGGCGCCACGATGGCAGTGATATTCACCGGTCTTCCGGTTGTGGTGGCAGCCCTGCTTGTCGAGGCCACCGCCATGCGCCGATGCGCCGGGGAGGACTGCCACCGCCAGCAACAAGACCAGCCAGGAAGCGGGTTCAAGCGCAGAAGACGCAGTCAATCCGCACTTTCCACCAGCGCCGCACCCACCTCATCCGCGCAGACCCTATCGCGGCCTCTGGCCTTGGCGCGGTACACGGCGCTGTCGGCATCGTGGTACAGCGCGTCATGGCCCGCGTGCCGGCTGCGGTCGAATTCGGCGACGCCGACGCTGGCAGTCATGCGCAGCGCCAGGCCGTCCACGACGATGGGTTGTTCGGCCAGGTTGGCGCGGAAACGTTCCGCACGCTGCATGGCCGCCGCCAGGTCCTGTCCGTCCAGGACCACGCCGAATTCCTCTCCTCCGACGCGCGCAGCGAGGTCGCCCTCGCCACTGAAGGCGGAGTGCAGTCGCCTGGCGATGGCCATCAGGCAGGCGTCGCCAATCGCGTGGCCATGGCTGTCGTTGATCTGCTTGAAATGGTCGATGTCCAGCAGCAGCAGGGTCAGCGGCTCGCCACCGATTCGCGCTCGCGCCGTAGCCTTTGCCAGCACGTCGGAGAATTGGCGGCGGTTGGCCAGTTCGGTCAGCGGATCGATCCGGCTCTGCCGCGAAAACAGGTCGCGCTGGGTGCGTAGTTGCTGATCCAGGTCCAGGCGCTGCTGGTACTCGTGATAGCTGCGCAGCAGCGAGATGACCACATAGACCAGGTACACCGAGCACATCATGGCGTTGGCCCGCTGCCCGGGATCCAGCACCATCAGGCCCAGGCCCGCCAGGCACAGCAGGCCGACGCCGGCGAAGGCAAACCCCCTGCGCATGCTGAAGGCGTGCGCGATCGCCGTGCCCAGGCCCAGGGTGAACAGAAGCGCGGTCACCCGTGCGTCGCCGAAGCGCGCGTCCAGGGTGACCCAGCAGAACAATCCACCCCACAACGCGGTGGTCAGCAGGACGATGGCCCAGTGCAGTCGCAGCCAGCCGACAATGGCTTTCTCGGTGGCGTCGGCCAGCGGCTTGTGCACGAAGCGTTGCGTTGCCAGGCCCAGGAAAGCCACCAGCAGGCCGAAGCTGGCCAGCGGCGCAAAACTGAAGGCGCCGCCATGCACGCCGACCACCCCCCAGGCGATCGCATAGAAAAAGCCACCGGTCAACGCGCGTTGATAGGTGTCTGCCATTTCCTGGGTAAGTCGGCGGGTGCGTACAAGATTCATCGAGGTCCAACGGCAGGGATCGCGTCGGGCGCGACCCTTCACATGAGTATGGAGGTGGGGTAACGCAATTTGAGTGCCAACGCCAAGTCATTGAATGTGGATGTAATAAGCGTCTGCGTTCAGATTAAACAGGCCGAAGTGTCACTTAGTGACGCAAGCACATGACCGGCACGACCGGTTGCAAGGGTTCGGTCGGGCTCAAGGCGGTTCTCTCGGGCATGCAAACAGAAGACTTCGCCGTGGCCTGACTCCTGACCGGCGCAAAGAATCATTGTGGGAGAGGTGAATGGCGCATCGTGCCGAGCGGGTCGGACCGTTCGGTTCCAGCAGAGTTACACACGCAGGGAATCCGGCCGTCGCCGGTTGCGTTGCTGCGGACATTACCGTGTGTCGCGTCGTTGAGCTGCGAAGGACTGCTGCTTGCACTGCGCCCGCTTCCTCAGCTTTTGAGCGCGGGGCATGCGCACGCACTCGCCCGGGCATGGCTTGGCCAATCCACGTCCTGACCTTGGCCAGGCAACGCTGTGCCTGAACCTCCTGGACGGGCGCACGGTCGGATTTCGCCTCGCCTGAACCTGCGTCGTGGAAAGCTGGCCGCACCACCGGATGCAGGAGCCACCGTCATGGTCGACAGCAAGCAAAAACAGAAGCCGGGCCCGGAAAGCGGTTACCGGGAACAGCACGATCCGCGGGGACAGCCCGGGCAGGAGCAGACCAGGGACGGCAAGCAGCTGCCCGAGGAAACCGACCAGGACAAGCCGAAACCGCGCGAGCCAGAGGACAAGGGACGCAAGGGCAACTGATCCAGCGCGCTTGCCGACGCCCGCATCCGCGACGACTGCCTTGATTGGTCGCTTCGATCGGCCTCGCGTCGATCATCCTCGCGCCAGTGGCTGTTCAATCGCTCCGGCCTGCCTGCGTCCCGCGCTCCTTGCGGTGGCGCTCGTGGCAGCCCCCAATGCAATCACCGTGTTCGCGCTGGCGCCGGGCTGCGCGTGTCCGTTATCTTGGCCGCGCCCAAGCCATTTCCGCCCATGACCTGCTCCGCTTCAGAGGATCAACCGGCCACATGACCGCAACCGAAAACGCAGCCGGCCACGAGGCGCCTACCCGTTGTGAGAACTGCGACGAGCCGCTGCTCGGCGAGTTCTGCTACCAGTGCGGCCAGTCCGTCCACAACCCGGTGCGCAATGCCGGCCATGCGCTCGAGGAAGTGTTCGAGTCGTTCTGGCACCTGGATGGACGCCTGTTCCGGACCCTGCGCGATCTGCTTGCGCCAGGCCGCACCGCCATGGAATACCTGGCCGGCCATCGCCAGCGCTACCTGCCGCCGCTGCGCCTGTTCGTGATCATGAGCCTGCTGGCGTTCTTCGTCGGCAAGCTGACCATCCACGTTGACCGGGAGCCGATATCGGTGGGTGTCGACACCAGCGCGATCACCGCCAGCAAGACCGTGCAAGAGGTCCAGCGCAACCGCGACCGGATGCTGGCCGGGATCGACACTTCGCGGCGCGGCAAGGCAAGTGCAGCCCCTGGCGTGAACCCACTGCAGATCGCGGCCCAGGTGCAGATCCAGGGCGAGGCGGCCAACCGGATCGCCCAATTGGAATCGGGAGCCGCCCCGCCACCGACCGCCGCCGGCGACGCGGCGTTGGGTCGTCGCAAATCGGAAGGCGCGTTGTTCGCCAGCGGCAACGAAGTGTGGGATCCGGCGCGCAATCCGGTGAACATCAAATGGTTGCCGGCATTCGCCAACGCGTGGCTGACGGGACAGGTGATCCATGGAAGGGAGAACATCGAACGCATGGACGGCCGGCCGGACCTGATGTTCCAGGCGTTCATGACTTCGCTGCCTTCGGCGCTGTTCCTGCTGGTGCCGGTGTTTGCGCTGATGCTGAAGATCGCCTACGTGTTCAAGCGGCGCTTGTACCTGGAACACCTGGTGGTGGCGCTGTACAGCCATGTGTTCCTGCTGATGGCATTGACCACGGCGTTCCTTCTAATCGCCCTGGCGACCTGGGTACAGCCGCGCGTCGACTGGCTTGCCGTGTGCGCCAAGGCGGCCCTGGGCGCGCTGCTGGCCTGGGTGCCGATCTACCTGTTGCTGATGCAGAAACGCGTGTACGCCCAGGGTTGGCCGATGACGCTGCTCAAGTACTCGGTGATCGGTGTGGTCTACCTCTACCTGCTGGCCTTTGCCGCCGGGGTGATGTTCGTGGTGACCCTGGTCAAGGGCTGATCACGGCCCGCCCTGTTGCAGCGGGCAGCGCGGCACGCCCGAACCAACTACGCAGTTGATGCAGCAGGTCTGCGGCGCTGGCGCCTGCTGCAGGATCGAATTCGTGACCGGGATCGCGCCGGGCAACTGCGCCAGCGCAGCCGGGGGTTTCAGTTTCAACAACACCGCCCAGTCCTGGCGGTTGAAATTGCAGGCCTCCGCATTGTCCGGCGAACATGGCGCGCCGCCGTCGATGCGCTGCGGCAGGCTCCAGAATTCGCCGTTCCGGTTCAGCGGCAGCAGGCGCATGGTCACGCCCTGCTGCACGTTGCCGCCAATCAGGTAAGCGGTGCTGTCGTTGCCCGGGTTGGCCGCGACCACGATTTCGCAATGCATGTTGAGTCCGCCACCACGCTGGACCACGGCCAGCAGGCCCGCATAGCCGAGGGCGGTCTGCGCGCCGCGCACGTAGCAGAGCAGGTCGCCTGTGGCCGGCCGGGCGTGGGTCGGGTCGAGGTACTGGTAGGCATTGGTATCCGCGCGCTGGTAGGCCGCGCGCACGTAATCGATATGACTGGCAGAGGCACGGAAGCCGGGCAGGCGGGCCCTGCCCATTACCCACGAGATGAAAGCCGCCGACCAGGCGTTGTCGATGATGAAGCTGCGACACGCGGGCGACGGGCTGCGATCGCTGTTGGCATAGGCGCATTCGCCCGCGCCGGCAAAGCCGCCCATCTGCCGCAGCAGTCCGCTTTCCTGCCAGTAGCCGGCGACGCGGCGCCACGCCTGGCTGTAACTGTCGTCGAGCAGGCTTGCTTCGGCTTCCGACACGCCGCTGCTGGCGAGCCGGCCATTGCGGTCGATGAAGGGCCGGTACCAGATCATGTATTCGTTGCAAGCGACTGCGGCGACGCGGGTGGCAGGATCGGCGGCGGACTGCTGGCTGCGCAGCAGCGGGCAGACGTCGGCGGCCTGGGCGCCGCTCGCGGCCAGCATCAGTAGCAGCGCCAGGATCATGACTCGCATCGGGGGACTCCAGGAAAGCGATGGGGGAAGGCGCTTGCGCAGATCATGCCAAATCCCGGGGTCGATTGACCACGCATGTCCCGATATCAATTAGGCATCAGTCCACCCGGACGGCAATCACATGGGTTCGGCCGCTGCGCCCGACGCCCTGGCTGCGCCGCGCCGGATCGGGTCGGCTGGCACCTGCGTCCCAAGCCTGCATAAAACGCGGTGCGAATCAGCAAGCGGCATGCCCGGACGCGGGCATTCAATCAAGTTAGGCCGGACCCGTTCGATCAAACCGCCTCGACCCCATCAGCTCCGCGGCCTCGGCGTCCTTGCATCGCGCGGTTCGCTGTTCAGGCAGTGGCTTGCGACTGGTATTTGACCCACGCCTCGACATGTGCCGGCGACGCGCCTACCGCATCGATCGCCTGGCGCAGCTGGTTGAGGGAAATGCCCAGGTGTGTGGTCCAGTACTGCACCTCACGGGGTTCCCGCAGCGAGATCCGGCATGCGTCGGGCGGATCGGTGTCACTCAGACGGACATTCATGGAGCTCCGATGGCCCGCAGGCCCAAGGCCAGTCACGGAAAGGCCGGCTCGGCGGATCATCGGCAAGGCCTCGTGAGGAAAATGTGCAGGAACCGCGAGACGGTTTGAGGCCCTAGGTCGCGCCACGTTGCCAGCGCAGTGACATGCACGACAGGCCGGCATCCAGCCGTCCGATCTGCCCGGTCTTGACCGGCACTACCCGGTAGCCAAGCCCATCCAGTTTCTCCAGGGTCCTGGGGAAATCCGAGGCGACCAGGACCACGTCGTTGACGCGCAGGGCGTTGGCGGCCGCCTCCTCGCCGTCGGGGACCAGGACCTGGCGGAACCCGTCGAACACGCCCGACTGCGCCAGGCGCCGGGTGCTGAGTACGCAATCCTCGTCCAGCAAAGAGCACTCGGTCTTGAAGTGCAGCCCGCCGGCCGGCGTTTCCACGATCCCGCCACCGCGCCCCAGTTGGCGCAGGCACGCAAGCAACGCTTCGGCGCCGACCCGATCGGTGCGTGCGGACAAGCCGATCATCACTCCCTTTGGCGTCAGCAGCACGTCGCCGCCATCGGCAAAACCAGCGCCTGGCAGTTCCAGCACGGTATCGAACAGCTCGCGCAGGCTCACTGCGATTTCCGCAACCTCGCCGGCGCGCGGCGCGGCGCCGGGACGCAGCAGGACCGCCCCTTCGGCAAACACCAGCGCCGGGTCTTCGACGAACATCGAATCGGGAAACGTCTCCAACGGCGGCAGCACCGTCACCTCGACCCCGGCGGCGCGCAACGCGGCGACATAGGCGTCGTGTTCGACCTTCACGCCTTGATAGCTGGGGTCACCGCGGTCGCCGGCGCGCAGGCCATGGATGACAGAGCGGGACGGGGTGCGGACCAGGGCCGAATTGAAATCAAACACACTGCGAGCGAGGGTCATCCTGACAGCCTTTGCCGGGAACAGGTCCGTGGGTAGCCTGAGGGTAACGGCTTTCGGAAGCGGAGCGGGATGTGGCTGGCGATTCACCGGGCCACGGGGTCACAAAGCGACCCGCAGCGCCACAATCGGATCGAACGCCTGGGCCATGCATCCGGGCGCTGCACCCGGTGCGTATGGGTCAGTGCCTGCGCCTGCAAGGGGCGAATCAGCACGGCCTGGGCAGGGGGTTTGGTACGAATTTTGCGTCCATGACCGCTGGTGGCCGCCCGGCCATCCGCAAGAGTGGGTCAGAGGAAGGGAATGATGGTGCAGGCAGGGAGGAGTGGAACGGCCACAGGGCTACGTGACGCAGGCAGGCGCGGGGCGCTGCCATGCATGTTCCTGTGCCTACTGCTGTGGCTGCCGGCAAGCGCCGCCGAGCTCAAGCTTTCCGCAAGCGGAGGTGGCTCGGCGCTGGCCGATGCGGTGGTCAGCCTGCAACCTGCGCAAGCTGCGCCCGCCGCACCGGCGGCACGAGCGGTTATGGACCAGCGTGGTTCCCAGTTCGTACCGCATGTGCTGCCGGTACAGGCCGGTACCTCGGTGGTGTTTCCCAACCAGGACCAGATCCGGCACCAGGTGTATTCGTTTTCGGCGAGCAAGCGTTTCGAGCTGCCGCTTTATGCCGGTAGCAGCGCCAGTCCGATCCGCTTCGACCAGCCCGGCGTGGTGGTGCTGGGCTGCAATATCCACGACTGGATGATGGGATATATCGTGGTCCTCGATACGCCGTACTTCGGCAAGACCGATGACAACGGCGCGGTGCGACTCGACGCGCCTGCCGGCAAATACCGCATGCGGGTATGGCATCCGCGCCTGTCCGGCGCGCCGCAGGAGCAGGACGTGGTCCTGGCCGCGGGCAAGCCGCTCGCGGTCGTCGTCGTCCTGGACGTATCATCCGAGGCGCAGGTGCGGCCGGGCAACGACCGCCTGCGCGCGCTGCAGGAAAAATTCCGCAGGATCAAACCCGCGCCATGATGCTCTCGAGCTTCCAGAACAAGATCGTGGCATTGATGATCGTGCTGGTGCTTGCCGCGCAGCTGGTGACCTTTGGCGTGGTCCACGTGGCCACCGAGCGCAGCGTCGGCAACCAGCTGCGCGAGGAACTGCAGGTCGGCCAGCGGGTGTGGGGCCGCTTCTACGAACGGCGTGGCGAACAGTTGCTGGAAGGCGCGGCGGTGCTCGCGGATGATTTCGGATTCAAGGCCGCGGTCGCCAGCGGGGATCCGCCGACCATGCATTCGGCCCTGGCCAACCACAGCAGCCGAATCGACGCCCAGGCCTCGGTGCTGCTTTCGCCGCAAGGCGAGTGGATCACCGGCCTGGACGAATCCGATCCGCAGGCCCAGGCCCAGGCGATAGCACCGTTGCTGCGCCAGGCGCGCGCCGAGGGTTACGCGGTCGCGGTGGTCAGCCTGCACGGCAAGCTGTACCGCATGGCGCTGCTGCCGGTGATGGCGCCCAACCTGATCGGGTGGGTCGGCATCGGCACCGATTTCGGCGATGCGTTCGCCAGCGATTTCCGCAGCGTCACCGGCCTGGAAGCCAGTTTTATTTCCCTTGCCCAGGGCAGTCCGCGAGTCTATGCATCCAGCCTGCCGGCCAGCGCGCGTGCTTCGCTGCAGGAGCTCGGCTCCGACTCGATCCGCGCGGACGGGCGTACGCGCCCATTGCAGGCAGGCGGCGATGACTACTACGCGGTTGCCGAAACGCTGGGCGACAACGGTGAGGTGACCTTGCTGCTGCAAGGGTCGATGGATTCGGCGATGGCGCCGTACCGCTCGCTGAAATACCGGATCCTGGTGCTCTCGGGGGTCGCGGCCCTGGTCGCATTGCTGCTGGCTGGATGGCTGGGTCGCAACCTGAGCCGGCCACTCGGCCAGCTGGCGGCCGCTGCCAGGCGGGTCCAGTCCGGTGACTATTCGCAATCGGTGGCGGTCAGCGGCCATGATGAAATCGCGGAGCTGGCCGGGGTCTTCGGCAGCATGCAGGGCGAAATCTCCGCCCGCGAGGAACGCATCCTGCACCAGGCCAACCATGACGCGCTGACCGGTTTGCCAAACCGCAACCTGGCCCGAGAGCGCCTGGAGGATGTGCTCAAACGCGACTATGCGCCGGGCCGCTGTTGCGTGGTGCTGATCCTGGACCTGGACCGGTTCAAGGAAATCAACGACACCCTGGGCCATGACTTCGCCGACAAGGTGCTGGCGGAAGTGGGCATCCGCCTGCAACAGGGCGTGGAAACCAACGACCTGGTCGCGCGGGTCGGCGGGGACGAATTCATGCTGTTGCTGGAAGACGTGGCGCGACCGGACGTACTGGCCCGCGCCAACGCGCTGCTCTCGCACCTGCGGCGTCCACTCGACCTGCCGCGGACCCGGATCAACCTGGACGCGAGCATCGGCCTGGCCCTGTACCCGGATCACGGCGCCGACGCCGAGACCCTGCTGCGTCGCGCCGACATCGCCCTCTACGACGCCAAGGCCGATCACCGCGGCGTGGCCCTGTACCAGCCCGGACGCGACGAAGTACACATGCGCCAGCTGACCCTGATGACCGACCTGCGCCAGGCCATCGATCGCCGCGAGCTGCACCTGCGGTTCCAGCCCAAGGTCGATGTCCTCACGTCCAGGGTGGTGCATGTGGAAGCGCTGCTGCGCTGGACCCATGCCAGCCTGGGCGCGATCGGTCCCGATGAGTTCATTCCCCTGGCCGAGCATTCGGGTTTCATCCATGAGCTCACCCGCTATGTCCTGGACGAAGCGCTGTGCCGCAATGCGGAGTGGCGCCGGCAAGGGATCGACCTGGGCCTGGCGGTCAACCTGTCGGCCATGGACCTGATGGACGCCGACCTCCCTGACTACCTGCATGACTGCCTGCAGCGGCACGGCGTATCCGCCGGCAAGCTGATCCTGGAGCTGACCGAGGGCGCGCTGATGCGCGATGTCGATTATGCGGTGCGCATGCTGCAACGCCTGCGCGATGCCGGCGTGCGGCTGGCCATCGACGACTTCGGCACCGGCTATTCCTCGCTTGCCCAGCTCAAGCGGATGCCGGTGGACGAATTGAAGATCGACAAGAGTTTCGTCATGCAACTGGTGGAAGGCAGCGACGATGCGGTGATCGTGCGTTCGACCATCGAGCTCGGCCACAACATGGGACTGACGGTGATCGCCGAAGGCGTGGAGAGCGATGGGGCCATGGAGCTGTTGCGCAGCTATCAGTGCGACATGGTCCAGGGCTATCTGTTCAGTCCGCCGCTGCAGGAAGCCGACTTGCTGGACTGGTGCCGTCGCGATTTGCAATCCGCCAACGCGGCCTACACGCCGGCGCGGCTGCATGCCGTGGAGAGGGGCGCATGAAACGGCGGCTGTGCGCGTGCGCGGCCTCGCTGCTGTGGCTGTCGCAACCGGCCTTTGCCGGCAATGGCCGCCTGCTGGCGACCGGCGGCGCATCCTCGATCGAAGGGGGCGCCGGTGGCGGCATCGTTCCCTGGGCCGTGCTGGCCGGTTACGGCACCAAGGACCAGAACGGCGGCACCGCCTTTGCGACCCGCCTCGATACCGGCGACTACGCAATGACGTCCGCAGGCGCGGCCTTCACGTTCCACAATCGGCTGGAGCTCTCGGTCGCGCGCCAGCGATTCGACCTGGGCGAACTGCAGCGCCAGCTGTCGTTGCCATGGCATGCGCTGGGCCAGGACGTATTCGGCGCCAAGCTGCGCGTCGCCGGCGACCTGGTCTATACGCGCATGCCGCAGCTCAGCGTGGGCGTGCAACGCAAGCGCCTGCGCGACGGCACCCTGCCGCTGGCGCTGGGCGCGGGCGACGATGCGGGAACCGATGTTTATGTCACCGCCTCCAAGTTGTTCCTGGAGGCGGTGGGCGGCTACCAGTTGCTGGTCAACGGCACGCTGCGTTCGACCCGCGCCAACCAGACCGGCTTGCTCGGATTCGGCGGCGACCGCAAGGGCGGCCGTTCGCTGGTGGGCGAGGCTTCGGTTGCCGTGGTGCTGGATCCGCAATGGGCGGTCGGCGTCGAATACCGGCAGAAGCCGGACAACCTGGGTTTCGCGCACGAGGACGACTGGCGCGATGTGTTCGTTGCCTGGTTTCCCAACAAGCACGTGGCCCTGGTGGGCGCGTGGGCCGAACTGGGGGATGTCGCCACCCTGCGCAACCAGCGTGGCGGTTATCTTTCCCTGCAATTGAGCTATTGAAGGAAGCTTCGCGATGCGCGTCCTGCCCACGATCGCCTTCGGCCTGGCCGTGTCGCTATGTGCCTGCGCGCATCTGCCGGAGCGGACGCTTTACGACCAACTGGGCGGGAAAGACGGTGTCGAGCAGATCGTGGAATTGCTGCTGACGCGCATCTCCGACGATCCGCGCATTGCCTCGCAGTTCGCTTCCATCGACATCCTCAACCTCAACGACAAGCTGATCGAACAGATCTGCTTTGAATCCGGCGGTCCCTGCACTTATTCCGGCAGAAACATGGTCGAAACGCATGCGCAGCTCAAGATCACCGATGCCCACTTCAATGCGCTGGTGGAAGACCTTGTCTGGGCCATGGACCAGCGCCACATCCCGCGCACCGCGCAGAACCGGCTGTTGGCGCGGCTGGCGCCGATGCATCCGGATATCGTCAGGTAAGCACTCGCACGGCGGATTCACCTTCACGCAGACCGGCCAGCGCGGCGCCTGCCGTGGCTCAGCGAGTGCTTCCCAAACCTTGACCACGCATCACCGGGCATGACTTCCGGCCTGTTGACTACACCTGTAGTCATGTGCATGATGACTACAGTTGTAGTCACAGACAGTCACGAGGAGCGGGGCATGCGAGGCAAGACCATAGGCGACCAGGAACTGGCCCTGCTGCAGTACATAGCAGGGGAAGGCGACGCGTCGGTAGGCGAGGTCGCCGCCGCCTTCGGCGAAGCACGCGGGCTGGCCCGTTCCACCGTGCTGACCATGATGGAGCGGCTGCGGGCCAAGGCCTACCTGAAGCGCAAGCAGGTCGATGGCGGCGTGTACCGCTACACCACCACCGCCGGACAGGACGACGTGGTCCGCAACGCGGTCGGCAGCTTCGTCGAAAAAACCCTGCAGGGCTCGGTGTCGCCGTTCGTGGCATGGATGTCGCAACGCACCGAAGTCAGCGACGGCGAACTGGCCGAACTCGAGGCCCTGGTCGCCACCCTGCAATCCAAGCGCAAGGAGGGCTGAGCCATGGCCTTCGAACTGGTTTCCGAAATCCTGCTGCCGCGCCTGCTCGCGGCCAGCGTGCAAGCAACGCTGTTCGTGGTCGTGGTCTGGGCGTTGTGCAAGTCACTGCCGCGCCTGTCGGCGTCCGCGCGCGCCGGCCTGTGGTGGCTGGTGGCGTTGCAACTGGTGGTCGGCGTGCTCTGGTCCAGTCCATTGGCGTTGCCGCTGCTTCCCGCCGAAGTGCTGCAACAGGTCCGGGCCGCTCCCGCGCACGTCACCGCGTTGTCTTCCCACGCGGCCACCGCTCTTGCATCGACACCAACCGCGCTGACGCCAGCAATATCGACATGGTCGTGGTCCACCACGCTTGCCGCGCTCTGGCTGCTGGGCCTGGCCTTCATCATCGCGCGCACCCTGCGCGGTTACCTGGCCACGCGACGCCTGCTGGACGAATCGCGGCCGTGCCAGGACGCAGTGCTGCTGGGCGCATTGCGGCTCGCCGCCGAAGCGCACGGCCTGCGCGAACCGCCGCGCTTGCGCCTGTCGGCGTCGATCGATTCACCGCAGTTGGTGGGCCCGTGGAATCCGGTGCTGTTGTTGCCGGCAACGCCGTCGCATTCGATGCATGCCGACGAACTGGACATGGCCCTGACCCATGAACTGGTCCACCTGCAGCGCAAGGACCTGTGGTGGGGCTTGCTGCCGGCTGTCGCCCAGCATCTGTTCTTCTTCCATCCACTCGCGCACCTGGCCGCGCACGAATATGCCCTGGCCCGCGAGGCAGCCTGCGACGCGGTAGTAATCGCCGGCAACCGCCATTGCGCGCACGACTACGGACGCCTGCTGGTGCGCCTGGGCGTGGCGCCCAGACCCAGCGCCGGCCTGGCCAGCGCGTCCCCCACCTTCCGCATCCTCAAGAGGAGATTGCTCATGTTGCAGAACACCGCCACCACTCCGCGCGTCGTCGCCCTGCTGCTCACCGTGGCCGTTGCCGCGCTGGGGGTCATGCCGTATCGCATCGTCGCCGCCACCGCCGACCAGGCCGCCACCGCTGCACCAGTCGCCCAGGCCACACCCCCGCACCCGCTTGAAGCCGGCAAGCCCGCTGGGCAGGCAGAACTGGCGCCGCTGGCGGAAATCGCCGAGCCGGGTACGCGACTCCCGGCGACAGCTCCGGTTGCCGCAATATCCCCACGCTCGTCCACCCATCAAATGGGGCCGCCACCGCCACCGCCGCCGCCGGTTCCCGCAGTACCGAGGCCCGCACCGCCCGCACCGCCAACGGCCCCCGCGCCGCGCGCCTTGCCCGCGCCGCCGGCACCGCCCGCGCCACTGACCGGGGGCATGACCACCCGCGGCACCCTGACCCTTTCTTCCAGCGGCGACCAGGCCTACGTGCTGTTGCAGGGAAACAGCAGCCTGATGAATGCTTCCATGGGCGACATGGCCGAAGCGCGGCGCCAGCAACGCAATGGCGAACAACTGTTGTGGTTCCGCAAGGGCAAGGCGAGTTACGTGGTCCGCGACCCGGCGGCGCTGGCGCGCTTACACGCCGCCTTCGATGAAACCAGTGCGCTCGCCGATGCGCAGGGCAAACTCGGTGACCGCCAGGGCGAAACCGGCGACCAGCAAGGCAGGCTCGGCGAAAGCCAGGCCCAGATCAGCATGCGACAAGCCGAAGCGGTCACGGGCAAGGAGCAGGCCGAACACCAGGCCGCACTGGCCGCGCAACAACGCGGCATCGCCGAGCAGGCCCAGTTCCTGGCCGAGCGCCAGGCGGTGATGGCCCGCGAACAAGCCAAGCTCGCCGAAAAGCAGGCCGCCGCCAGCGCCCGCACCGCGCGCGAGGTGAAGAAGCTGATCGACCAAGCCCTGGCCCAGGGCCTCGCCCAGCCGACCAAGGGCTAAGGGTGCTCCTACCTCCCGTTGCGTCCAGGGTTCGGCCTAGTCGCGTCGCTTGCCGTACCACAGGCCCAGGTGTTCGCGTGACCTCAGCATGTGCTGGCGATGCCACAGGAAACGCAGCGCCAGCTTAAGGTGTTCCCAGGCGCTGAAGGTATGCAGCTTGCGCGCGGAGGTATGCACCGCTTCGCGCAGGATCACGAAGCGTCCCACCCGGGCCAGCGCACGGCTCATGGCCACGTCCTCGCCGGCATAAAAGGTTTCATTGAATCCACCGGCCGCATCAAACGCGGCACGCGTGCAGAACAGGAAGCAGCCCGGCGCTATCATTGTCAGTCGGAATATCCAGGCGAACAAGCTTGCCGCCAGTCGCGCCTGCGTTGAAACCTCGCCCTGGATTTTTACCGCCACGCCGCCGCCAATCGCTCCGCCATCCATCGCCTCTTTCGCTGCCCGCAGCACTGCTTCATCAACGTGTGTATCGGCATCCACGAACACCAGCAGTTCGCCTCGCGCGATCGCCGCGCCCGCATTGCGCGTCGCCGCGATGTGCCGGTAGGCCACTGGCAACACCGTTGCGCCGCATGCGCGGGCGATGTCGGCGGTGGTGTCGTCCGACGCGTCGTCTACCACGATGATCTCGAACGGTTGCGCCAACGCCTGCGCGGCCTGCTCCAGCGCAGACAACGTCGCCCCGATCAGCCGCGCTTCGTTGTGCGCCGGGATGATGAAGGAAATCATGCGGG
>JBDTPP010000058.1:0-17648 GCA_039932615.1 Pseudoxanthomonas sp. | reverse complement strand
GGGGCCTCGCCTTGTCCGAACAATGCCGGGTGCCTGAGTAGCACGTCGCGCAGTTGTGCGTCATCGCCGCGAATCAGGTAGTTCAACGAGTCCTGGGTAACGGCGGAAAATTGGTGCTGGTCGACCATGCGCTTGACTGTTTCCCTGTCGATGGTTTCGAGCTTCAGGATATCGCCCTCGATGAGGTAGCGTACCAAGGCAACGCTGGTGCCGGGGGTCTTGCCCGGCGATGCCCTGTCGATGCCGCTGAACAGCTCGGCAAGATCTTTTTCGCCCAGTGCCAGGTAATGCTCGCCGCCCAGTTCAAAGCCCGAGGCGTTCAGCTCGGCCTTGCGAGCGCGTTTGTCCGCGCTCTGGCTCATCGAGAGGGTGGCGTGGCATTGCCCATCCACCACCGCATAGTCGTCCACGGTAAGCTTGGCAGCGTCCTCGGCGTCGTTGGCAATGGGCAACCAGCGACCTTCAAGGCGCGTATCGCAGGTCAGCGGCAGCGGTGCCTTTTCGAAGGTGACGCAGCTGGCCAGCGGCAGGAACAGCGGGACCAGCAGCAGGCAGGTGCGCGAGGACATGCAACAAACTCCTGGGCTATCTTGCGCAAACGCGAATTGCCGCTGCTTCCGGCCTCGGTTGCGTCGCACAGCATGGGTAACACAAGGAGGTCATGCCTGCGAAATCATGCCTGCGGTTCCAAAGTCGCCAGCACGGCGTCGGCTTCGACGAAATCGCCGGCCGCCGCGCGCAATTCGGCCACGATGCCGTCGCGCGGCGACTTGATCGCCAGTTCCATCTTCATCGCCTCGATCACCAGTAATTCCTGCCCTGCGACCACGACCTGGCCGGGCTTGGCCTTGAGCATGACCACGCGTCCGGGCATCGGCGCGACGATGCGGCCATCGTTGCCGGTTGCGGTGGTGTCCTTCGGTCGATAGACCGGCACCAGTGCAAGGCCCAGTCTCCGCTCGCCATCATGCACGGTGACCCGACGTTGATCCGCGCGTACCTGGAATCGCCGCGCCTGGTCACCCAGGCGCAGGCTCAGCTCGCCAGCGTGAAGCCGGGCGCCGCTGACTCGCTGGTTTTGGCCGGCGGATTCGATGATGTATTCACCGGCCGCACCTTGCGCTATCAGATCGAGTTCATCGCCACGATGCAGGAACACCAGCGGGCGACGGCCCGCATGACCCAGGCGCCAGCCATCGCAGATCCCCCAGGGAGAGCCCGGGTCACCCGAGGCCGCAACCTGCGCGCGGGCATCGGCTTCCTGGGTCAGCAAGGTCGCGGTTGCGGCGGCGACCAGCAGGGCGGGATCGACCGCATGCGCCGGCATGAATTCATCCAGATGACGGTCCAGATAGCCGGTATCGATGTTGCCTTCGACAATCGCCGGGTGGCGTACCAGCCGTTCGAGGAAATCGATGTTGGATTTGGGGCCGACGATCTCGCACCCGGCTAGCGCATCGCGCAGGCGGGCGAGGGCGGAGGCGCGATCATGGTCGTACACAACCAGCTTGGCGATCATCGGGTCGTAGAAAATGCTGACTACGTCGCCCTCGACCACGCCGGAGTCGATGCGCACCTGCGGCGAGGCGGCCGGCAGCAGCAGTTTCTCCAGCTTGCCCGATCCGGGCAGGAAGCCGGCTTCGGGGTCCTCCGCGTACAGCCGCACTTCGATGGCGTGGCCATGCTGCGGCACTTCCTGCTGGGCGATCGGCAAGGCGTCGCCCGTGGCGATGCGCAGCTGCCACTCGACCAGGTCGAAGCCGGTAGTCAGTTCAGTGACCGGATGTTCGACCTGCAGACGCGTGTTGATCTCCATGAAATAAAACGCGCCATCGGGATCGACGATGAATTCAACCGTGCCGGCGTTGACGTAATCAATGGCGTGCGCAGCCGTGACCGCCGCTTCGCCCATTGTCGCGCGCAGTTCGGGGGTCAGGAAAGGCGAGGGCGATTCCTCCAGCACCTTCTGGTAGCGGCGCTGGGCGGAACATTCGCGTTCGTTGAGGTGAATGGCGTTGCCGTGCATGTCGCCGAAGATCTGGATCTCGATATGCCGCGGCGTCTGCACGTAGCGCTCCAGCAACACCCGGTCGCGGCCGAACGCGTTGCTGGCTTCGCGCTGGCAGCTTTCGAGCTGGGCAATGAATTCGTCCAGGCGGTGGACGATGCGCATGCCCTTGCCGCCTCCGCCATGCGCGGCCTTGATCATCAGCGGAAAACCAATCCGCGCTGCTTCGCGCGACAGAACATTCGGCGACTGGTCTTCGCCCGTGTAGCCCGGCACCACCGGCACGCCGGCAGCAGCCATCAAGTCCTTGGCCCCGGCCTTGCTGCCCATCTTGCGCATCGACGCGGCTTTGGGGCCAATGAAAACCATGCCCGCGCTTTCGACCGCATCGGCGAAGTCAGCGTTCTCGGAAAGAAAGCCGTAACCCGGGTGGATCGCCTGCGCTCCACTTCGCCTGGCGACCTCGAGGATCGCATCGGCACGCAGGTAGCTGTCGGCGGGCCGTGGTCCGCCAATCGGATAAGCCTCGTCCGCCTGGCGCACATGCTGCGCATCCGCATCGGCTTCCGAATATACCGCCACCGTGTGGATGCCCAGCTTGCGGCAGGTGCGGATCACACGACAGGCGATTTCGCCGCGGTTGGCGATGAGGATCTTGGAGAACATCGGCTTACTCCGGAAAATGGCACACCGCCTCGACATTGTGCCCATCGGGATCGGTAATGAAGGCGCCGTAGTAGTCCGGGTGGTAATGCGGACGCAGGCCCGGCGTGCCGTTCTCACGGCCACCGGCGGCAAGGCCGGCGGCGTGGAAGGCGTCGACCTTGGCGCGGCTGTCGGTGGTGAAGGCGACGTGGGTATGCGCAGCGATCCCGCGAGGGTCGCTGCCGATCCAGAAGCTCGGTTTATGGTCGCGTCCGAAACCCGCCGCCCAGGTGCCGTCGCCGGTCTGTTCGGGACTGACTTCCATCAGCAACGATGCCCCGATAGCAGCGAACAGTTGTTCGTAGAACGCCTTGCTGCGCGCATAGTCGGATACGGGAATGCCGGTATGGTCGATCATTTATTTTCTCCCTTGCTTGCCCATGCGGGTGCTCGCTTGTCCAGGAACGCGGAAAGCCCTTCCTGACCTTCAGCCGAAACACGCAGCCTGGCAATGAGGTTCGCGTTGTCGGAATCGAGAGTGTCGCGATCGCTTTCGCCGGCGACGCGAGCCACAAGCGTTTTCGCGGCTGCCGCCGCCGCCGGGCCGGCTTTCAGCAACAGGTCGATCTGGCGATGCACTGCGGCGTCCAGTTGTTCTTCCGCCACCAGCTGGTGCAACAGTCCGATCTGCAACGCAGTCTGGGCATCGAAGATCTCCGCGGTGGCGAACCACCGACGCGCCTGGCGCGCGCCTATCGCTGCAATCACATAGGGCGAGATCACTACCGGCAGCAGACCCAGTTTGCTTTCGGTCAGGCCGAACTTGGCGGCGGGCACGCCTATGGCGATATCGCAGCAGGCCACCAGGCCGACCCCGCCACCGAAGGCGGCGCCATGCACGCGGGCGATGGTTGGCTTGGGCAGTTCGTCCAGGGTGCGCAACAGGCGGGCGAGGGCGAGCGCATCCTCGCGGTTTTCGGCCTCGCTGGCGGCGGCCATGCCGCGCATCCAGTTGAGGTCGGCACCGGCGGAAAATGACGCGCCAGCGCTTTCCAGGACCACGACCCGGATCGCCGGATCGGAGCCGGCAGCGTCCAGCGCCGTAGTCAGTCCGGCAATCAGCCCAGCATCAAAGGCATTGTGCAGCGCCGGTCGGTTCAAGCGCAGGCGCAGGATCGCGCCTTCCTGTAATTGCTCCAGCATCTGCGGCATTGCAACCCTTCCCGGCGGCGAGGCTGAATGATAGCCGGTCGCCCGCGGCTCACGTGCGGGCAAATCAGCAATGCTAGAATGCGAATAGTTCCCATTTGAGTCCCGTACGTGACGTTGACCGACCTCCCGCACCGCACCCTGGCCATCGTCGATTCCGTGCTGGAACTGGGCGAAAACGACAACATTGCGCGTCGTTTGCGCGAGTTGGGTTTCGTCGACGGTGAGCAGGTACAGATCGTGGCGAAGGGACCGCTCGGGGCCGAACCCTTGCTGGTCCAGGTAGGTTTCACGCGCTTCGCCCTGCGTCGCAGTGAAGCGGCCCGGGTGCGTTTGCGGCCGGCGGGGGACGGCGCGTGAACGCCACTGCGGTTCCGCTGCGCCTGGCACTGATTGGCAACCCCAATTGCGGCAAGACCGCCTTGTTCAACCAGTTGACCGGCAGCCGCCAGAAGGTCGCCAATTACGCCGGCGTCACTGTCGAGCGCAAGGAAGGGCGCCTCCTCAGCAGCAGCGGTCGCAGCTATTCGGTGCTGGACCTGCCCGGCGCCTACAGCCTGAATGCAGCCAGCCTGGACGAAGCCATCACCCGCGATCTGTGCCGCGGTTTCCTGCCGGGCGAGCCGGCACCCGACGTGCTGGTCTGCGTGGTCGACGCCACCAACCTGCGCCTGCACCTGCGATTCGCCCTGGAGGTGAGGGAGCTGGGCAAGCCGATGATCCTGGCCGTGAACATGGCCGACGTGGCACGCCGTCGCGGCATCACCATCGACCTGGCCGTGCTGCAGCGCGAGCTGGGCGTGCCGGTGGTCGAAACCGTCGCGGTCAGGCGCAACGGCGCCCGGGCGCTGGTCGAACAGATCGACCGCCTGGTCGCCGAACCGCATGTCCCCCGTATTCACCTGGCCAAAGGCCCAGGCCCAGGCCCGGGCGCGGGAGCGGCCCAGGCCCTGCACCAGGAAACCCGCCGCTTGCTTTCAGCCGCAGTCGGCATGCCCACGCGTACCGCCAGCATCGACGATGCGCTGGATCGTTGGCTGCTGCATCCGGTGTTCGGATTGATGGCCCTGGCCGTGGTCATGTTCCTGATCTTCCAGGCGGTGTATGCCTGGGCCACGCCGATGATGGATGCGATCGAGGGGGTGACTGCCTGGTTGGGAACCACTGTCGGGGCCGCGCTGCCGGAAGGGCCGCTCAACAGCCTGCTGGTAAAGGGCATCATCGCGGGCCTCGGTGGGGTGATCGTATTCCTGCCGCAGATCCTGATCCTGTTTGCCTTCATCCTGGCGCTGGAGGAATCCGGCTACCTGCCGCGTGCGGCATTCCTGCTCGACCGGATGATGGCCTCGGCAGGATTGTCCGGGCGCTCGTTCATCCCGCTGCTCTCCAGCTTCGCCTGCGCCATTCCCGGGATCATGGCCACCCGCTCCATCCAGGACCCGCGCGATCGCCTGGCAACGATCCTGGTGGCGCCGCTGATGACCTGTTCGGCGCGCTTGCCGGTTTACGCGCTGCTGATCGGAGCCTTCATCCCGCAGAAGCAGGTCTGGGGTGTGCTCAACCAACAGGGGCTGGTGTTGTTTGGCCTGTATTTCGCTGGCGTGATCAGTGCACTCATGGTGTCGTGGGTAATGAAGAAATGGCGTCGCGACAAGAGCGAGCATCCCTTGTTGCTGGAACTGCCTTCCTACCGTATCCCGCATCCACGTGACCTGCTGATCGGTTTGTGGGAGCGCGCCTCGATCTTCCTGCGCCGGGTCGGCGGCATCATCCTGGCGCTGACCATCCTGCTCTGGTTCCTGTTGTCGTTCCCCGGCGCTCCCGTCGATGCGACCATGCCGGCGATCGACTACAGCTTCGCCGGTCGCCTTGGCCATGCGATGACCGCGATCTTCGCACCGATCGGTTTCAACTGGCAGATCTGCATCGCCCTGATCCCGGGCATGGCCGCGCGCGAAGTGGCGGTATCGTCACTGGCCACGGTGTATGCCCTGTCGGCCACGGACGACACTGCCGCGGCTCAGGCATTGACTCCGTTGATTGCCGATGGCTGGTCGCTGGCTACCGCGTTGTCGCTGCTGGTGTGGTTCATCTATGCGCCGATGTGCATCTCTACCCTGGCCACGATCAAGCGTGAGACCAACTCATGGAAGAAGATGGCCTATGCCACGATCTATCTGTTCGGGCTGGCCTACGCCGCTTCGTTCGTGACCTACCAGGTCGCGGTGTTGCTGGGGGCGGGATGAGCATTTCGTTGCTCCTGCAGTACGTGGCCATCGCGGTGGCGGTCCTGCTGAGTGCGTGGGTCGTGGCGAAGAAGCAGTTCCCGGGCAGCGTGCGCAGGCTGCGGGTTGGCCTGGCCCTGTATCTGTTGCGCGAACAACGGCCCTCATGGATGCGCAAGTGGGGCAGGGCATTCGCGCCGCCCAGCAACACGAATGGCGGCTCTGATTGCGGCGGCTGCAATGGCTGCGGACCCAGTCCGCCCAAGCGCTGAGCACATCGGAAGCGTGGGCGATGTAGGAGCGGCGCAAGCCGCGAAATCCAGGAAATCCGCCGCCGGCAATGCTTGCATCCGGGATTCTTCGCGGATTCATGCATCACGCGTTGGGTTGCACATTGCCTTCGCGACTTGCGTCGCTCCTACAGTTCCACGGTCATGCGCTCAATGATCCCTGCGTCCGCGCGGGCCCTTCAGGTCATTGCGCGGTACCGCCTCCACCGCAAGGGTGAACGTGCGCTCCTCGTTGAGCTGCATCGCGCCTACGCCGACCACGTGGCGTGCGATCTCGTCGCCACGGTCGTTCTTGATCGTCAGCACCACGGTGTATTCCCACGCGGCGCCTTCGGCCGGATGTTTCACCGTGCCCTGCACACGCAGGGGCACGATGGTTTCGGCGGCGCGCCTGGCGGTGACCGTAGCCTCATCGAAACGCAAGTGATGCTTGCACGCGGGGCAGACGCTCGCGCTTTCGAGGATGGTGGTCTTGCAATGCGGGCAGCTGCGCGTCGCGCCCGCAGTGCCCGGACGCGGCGTGCTCATGAAGCAGCGTCGTTATCCGAATCCTTGCCGCTGCCGGGCTTCGAAGTGGTGGACTTGCTGTCTTCCCAGCCGAAATCAGCCTGGCCACGCATACGCGACCCCGCAGCGACGGTCAGCGAACCGGCTTTGAGGTCGCCGATGATCACGCCCGAGCTGAGCAGTTCGACACGCGATGCCGCTTCGATATTGCCTTCCAGCTCGCCGGCAATGGTGACCTTCTTGGCGCGCACGCCACCGTTCAACTTGGCTCCGGTCTCGATGGTCAGGTCGCCCTGCACATTGACGTCGCCCTTGAACTTGCCGGCGATGCGGACATGGCCGGTGCCTTCGATCTTGCCTTCGATGGTCAGGTCGGCCGCGATCAACGATTCCTTGGGTTCGCGCTCGTTGCTGGCGGCGGGCACGGCGCGCGGCGGGGCGGTGGTGGTGGGTGAAAAATCGGCGGCCGTGGCCGGCGCGTCGCGCACGGGCTCCGGCGGCAGCGGGATCGAATCCTTGCGGGCGGGGTTCTGATCCTTCCAGATAGACATCGGCGTGGTCTCCAGGGCGGTTGGGGGCCCAAGACTATCACCGGGCTGCGCTGATCATGCTGTGATCTGGCTCACCAAAATGCTCGCCTGCGCACAGGTTTGGCCCCGGGACTTCAGGTAATACCTGATATCTGAACGCTAGCGCCCGCCGGCCACGTCGATGAACGCGCCGGTCGTGTATGACGCTTCCGCGGACAGCAGCCACAAAATCGCCGCTGCGACTTCTTCCGCCCGGCCCCCTCGACCCAGCGGCACCAAGCCCTTGACCCGTTCGATCCGGTCCGGTTCGCCGCCGCTGGCGTGCATGTCGGTGTGGATGAAGCCCGGACGCACCGCGTTGACCCGGATGCCCTCGCCGGCGACCTCGGCAGCCAGGCCACGGGTGAAGCTGTCGATGGCGCCCTTGCTGGCGGCGTACTCCACGTACTCGTTTGGCGAACCGGTCTGGGCGGCGACAGAAGACACATTGACGATGGCGCCGCCCTGTCCACCTTGGGCGGTGGACATCCGCAGCACGGCTTCCCGTGCGCAAAGGAAGCTGCCGATCACGTTGGTGGCGAAGACCCGCTGCAAGCGGGCCGCGTCGATCGATTGCACGCGCGTCTGGCGCTCCAGAATGCCGGCGTTGTTGACCAGGGCCGTGACCGGGCCCCATTGCCGGTCGATGGATTCGTACAGGCGCAACACCTCGGCTTCCACCGAGATGTCCGCGGCAACCGCGATGGCATGGCCGCCTGCGTGTTCAATCGCGTCCACGACCCGCATTGCCGCTGCCTGGTTGTGCAAGTAATTCACGCAGACGGCGTAACCGCGCCGCGCCGCAAGCGTGGCGGTGGCAGCGCCGATGCCGCGTCCAGCGCCGGTGACCAGCAGGATCCCGTCCATAACTACTACATCCGGAACACGCCGAACTTCGCCGGCTCTATCGGCGCATTCAGCGAAGCCGAGATCGCCAGCCCCAGCACCCGCCGCGTGTCCGCGGGATCGATGATGCCGTCGTCCCACAGGCGCGCGGTGGCGTACCACGGACTGCCCTGCGATTCGTATTGCTCGCGGATCGGCGCCTTGAAGGCTTCCTCCTCGTCCGCGCTCCACGACTTGCCGGCGGCTTCCATACCATCGCGCTTGACCGTGGCCAGGACGCTGGCGGCCTGTTCGCCACCCATCACGCTGATCCGGGCATTCGGCCACATCCACAGGAAGCGCGCCCCGTAGGCGCGGCCGCACATGGCGTAGTTGCCGGCGCCGAAACTGCCGCCGATGACCACGGTGAACTTGGGTACCGACGAGCACGCCACCGCGGTGACCATCTTGGCCCCGTCCTTGGCGATGCCTGCGTTCTCGTATTTTTTCCCGACCATGAAGCCAGTGATGTTCTGCAGGAATACCAGCGGGATGCCGCGCTGGTTGCACAGTTCGATGAAGTGCGCGCCCTTGAGCGCGCTTTCGGCGAACAGGATGCCGTTGTTGGCGATGATGCCGACCGGGTAACCGTGCAGGTGGGCGAAGCCGGTGATCAGGGTCTTGCCGTAGCGCGCCTTGAACTCGTCGAACTGCGAACCATCGACGATGCGGGCGATGACCTCGCGGATGTCGAATGGGCGTCGCGTGTCCTGCGGCACGATGCCGTACAACTCATTGGCGGCGTACAGCGGCTCGCGCGGTTCACGCACGGCCACGCTCACAACCTTGGTCCGGTTGAGGTTGCCGACCAGGTTGCGCGCGATCTGCAGCGCATCGCGGTCGTCCTCGGCGAAGTGGTCGGCCACGCCGGAGATGCGGGTATGCACATCGGCGCCGCCCAACGTTTCGGCATCGACCACTTCGCCGGTCGCCGCCTTCACCAGCGGCGGGCCGCCCAGGAAGATGGTGCCCTGTTCCTTGACGATGATGCTTTCGTCGCACATCGCCGGCACGTAGGCGCCGCCGGCGGTGCAGCTGCCCATGACCACCGCGATCTGCGGGATGTTCTCGGCGCTGAGCCGGGCCTGGTTGTAGAAGATGCGGCCGAAGTGTTCGCGGTCCGGGAAGACCTCGTCCTGCAGCGGCAGGAAGGCGCCGCCGGAATCGACCAGGTAGATGCAGGGAAGGCGGTTCTCGCGTGCGATCTCCTGCGCGCGCAGGTGTTTCTTCACTGTCATCGGGAAGTAGGTGCCGCCCTTGACCGTGGCGTCGTTGGCCACCACCACCACCTCAAGACCCTGGACCCGGCCGATGCCGGCGACCATGCCGGCCCCGGGCGCCGCATCGGCATACATGCCTTCGGCGGCCAAGGGTGCGATTTCGAGGAACGGCGAGCCGGGATCGAGCAGGGCGGTGATGCGTTCGCGTGGCAGCAGCTTGCCGCGTTCGGTGTGCCGTTGGCGGGCCTTCTCACCGCCGCCGTCGGCGGCGCGCGCCAGGCGCCGGTCCAGTTCCTCGACCAGGGCGTGGTGGTAGGCGGCGGTATCGATGAATTCCTGTGAACGTGGATCGAGCTGCGAAGCCAGTACCGACATGCCATCGACGCCTGCGGGAGAAGGCCACAAGGATACAACCCGCCCCGTCCGATGCCCTAGAAACGACAAAGCCCGCAACTGCGGGCTTTGTCGGACAGCCAGCGCCTGGCTGGCGTCGGTGCTTACTTCTTGGACGCTGCTTCGGCTTTGTCCGCCACTTCCTTGGCCTTGTCGGCTGTTGCCTGGGCTGCGTCGGAGACCGCGGCAGCGGCGCTTGCAGTGGCGTCCTGCGCGGCATTTTCAGTGGTCTTGGCAGCATCGCTGGCGGCGGCGGCGGTCTTGTCGGCAGCATCGCTCATCGAAGCACTGGCGGAGTCGGCGGCGGTGCTCATCGAAGCAGCGGCGGAGTCGGCAGCGGCGGAAGCGGCGTCCCCTGCGGAAGAGGCGGCATCGCCGGCAGCGGTAGCGGCTTCGTTGGCCTGGGCAGCGGCCTGGTCGGCGGCGGCGGCGGCGTCATTGGCAGCCTGGTCATTCTGGGCCTTGTTGCAGGCGCTCAGGGCCAGCACGGAAGCGGCGAGCAGGACGAGGAACTTGGTCTTCATGGTTTTTCTCCAGTGGGTGGAAAGCGGAATCATTCGATCAGACAGGCCAAGTCTGGTATGCCACCCCTCGGCCTGGAACTGAAAAAGGCCGTCGGTCACCCGACGGCCTTTCCCATTTTACGCAAGCTTGAAGCGATACCTTGCGGTATTACTTCTTGGCTTCTTCTGCAGCGTCCTTGGCCTGCTCGGCCGTGTCAGCAGCAGCAGCGGCCGTGTCGGCAGCAGCGTCAGCGGCGGCGGCGGTCGGGGCAGCAGCAGCGTCGGTCGCGGCGGTGGCAGCAGCGTCAGCAGCCTGGGCGGCAGCGTCGGCGGACGTCTGCGCGGCATCGGCCATGGCCGGGGCAGCGGCGTCAGCAGCAGCCTGGGCTTCGGTAGCGGTCGCAGCGGCGTCGGAAGCGGCGTCGGCGGCCTGCTCTTTGTTCGAGCAAGCGGCCAGGGCCAGGCCCAGAGCCAGCGCGATCAGCGTCTTGTTGATGGTCATTTTGCATTTCCTCGTCGATTAGATGGCAACGCGCTATTGCGCGCCGGTGACATGATGACAATCCGGATTCGGCTGTCAAGCGGTTGCGCAGTTATTTTTGTCAACGTCTTGTTAAATGCGCATTAAAACGATCACGGCAACTCGATGGCGATAGCGGTCGCCTCACCACCGCCAATGCACAACGAGGCGATGCCGCGCTTGCCGCCGCGCTTGCGCAGGGCATGGACCAAGGTCACCACCAGGCGGGCGCCGGAGGCGCCAATGGGGTGGCCCAGCGCGGTCGCACCACCGTTGACATTGACCTTGGCGTGCGGAATGCCCAGCTCCTTGATCGGGGTCATGGCCACGACCGCAAAGGCCTCGTTGATCTCGAACAGGTCCACGTCCGCCACCGTCCAGCCTATCTGTTTGAGCAGTTTTTCGATTGCTCCGACCGGCGCAGTGGTGAACCACTGCGGCTCCTGCGACCAGGTGCTGTGGCCCACGATGCGGGCCAGCGGGGTGATTCCGCGCCTGGCTGCTTCCTCGGCGCTAAGCAGGATCGTGGCCGCGGCGCCGTCGGAAATGCTCGAGGAACTGGCGGCGGTGACCGTGCCGGTCTTGTTGAAGGCGGGCTTCAGGGTCGGGATCTTGGCGATATCCGACTTGCCCGGCTGCTCGTCGCTGGCGAATTCGACCTCGCCCTTGCGGGTGGTCACCTTGACCGGGACGATCTCGTCGGCGAAGGCGCCGGACTGCTGCGCGGCCTGGGCGCGGGTGACCGATTCGATCGAAAACGCATCCTGGGCCTCACGGGTAAACCCGTATTTCTCAGCGGTGGCATCGGCAAACACGCCCATTGCCTGGCCGTCATAAGGATTGACCAGCCCGTCCCAGGACATGTGGTCGACCGCCTGGAAGTTGCCGAAACGGTTGCCGGTGCGCGAGTTCGGAATCATGTGCGGCGCGTTGGTCATCGACTCCATGCCGCCTGCGACGACCACCGTGGCCGACCCGGCCTTGATCAGGTCGTGGCCCAGCATGATCGCCTTCATGCCCGAGCCGCAGACCTTGTTGATGGTGGTGCAGCCCACCGAAGTGGGCAGGCCGGCGGCCAGCGCCGCCTGGCGGGCGGGCGCCTGGCCCAGGTTGGCCGGCAGCACGCAACCCATGATCACTTCGGAGACGTCAGCAGCCGGGATGCCGGACTGTTCCAGTGCGGCCTGGATGGCGGCGGCGCCGAGGGTCGGGGTGGGCACGCCGGTGAACTGGCCAAGGAAGGAACCGATCGCGGTGCGCTTGGCGGCGGCGATGACGATGTCGGACATGGGGAACTCCAGAATGTGGGCGCTGAATTATCTAGGTGGGGGAGGCAAGCCGGCAAACCAAGTTCGCCGGCAGGTGGGGTTCGCACAGCCTAGCTCAGCCCAGGTAAGGTCCTGGAAGGCGACCCACTGAGCGGCAGTGCCGCGCAGACAGGTCAGCCCCGCCCATCAAACAGTTCGCGGCCGATCAACATGCGCCGGATCTCGTTGGTGCCGGCGCCGATTGCATAGAGTTTGGCGTCGCGCAGCAGGCGTCCGGTCGGGTATTCATTGATATAGCCGTTGCCACCCAGCGCCTGGATGGCTTCCAGCGCGACCTGCACGCAGGCTTCTGAAGCATGCAACAGGCAACCGGCGGCGGCGGCGCGCGACTGGTGGCCAGCGTCGTAGTCGCGGCCGACCTGGTACGCGTAGGCGCGGCTGGACTGCAGCGCGGTGTACATGTCGGCGATCTTGCCCTGCATCAGGCCGAAGGTACCGATGGCTGCGTCAAACTGCTTGCGCTCGCGCACGTAGGGCAGGGTGGCATCCAGTGCGGCCTGCATCAGCCCCAGCGGCCCGCCGCTGATCACCAGGCGCTCGGTGTTGAGTCCGGCCATCAGCACCTTGACGCCGTTGTTGACCTCGCCCAGCACGTTTTCGGCCGGGATTTCGCAATCCTCGAACACCAGTTCGCAGGTGTTGCTGCCGCGCATGCCCAGCTTGTCCAGCTTCTGCGCGGTGCGGAAGCCCTTCATGGTCTTTTCCACGATGAAGGCGGTGATGCATTTTGAGCCGCATTCCTTGCCGGCGGTGCGCATGTACACCACCAGCACGTCGGCCTCAGGGCCGTTGGTGATCCACATCTTGCTGCCGTTGGCCACCCAGCTATCGCCGCGAAGCTCGGCCCGGCAACTCATCGAACCGACCACGTCCGAACCCGCACCCGGCTCGCTCATCGCCAGCGCGCCTTTCCATTCTCCAGTGCAGAGTTTCGGCAGGTATTCCAGCCGCTGCGCTTCGGTGCCATTGGCATACAGGTTGGAAACGCAAAGGTTGGAATGCGCGACGTAGCTCAGCCCGACCGAGCCCGAGGCCCGCGAAATCTCTTCCATTGCCACCAGGTGGGCCAGGTAGCCCATGTCGCTGCCGCCGTATTCGCCGGGCACGGTCAGCCCCAACAACCCCAGTTCACCAAGTTTCGGCCACAGCTCTTGCGGAAACAGGTTGTCGCGGTCGATGGCTTCGGCGCGCGGAGCGATTTCGCTGTCGGCGAAGCGGCTTACGGCGTCGCGCAGGGCGTCTATTTCTTCGCCTAGCGGGAATCCACCTATTGAAGCAGCACCTTTTGAAGCGGGTCGCATTCGGTTTTCCCTCTTGTTGCGGCCTGTAATTGCACGATGAAGCTAGTGTTCGCCGCGCAGGTGTCCCATGAAACGCGGCGCGGTGCGTCCCAGCGGCAGCTTCAGCTTGCCGATGGAAGCGATGCGCGCCTCGGCGATGCGGTCGGCGGCGTATTGCGGGGCGATGCCCTCGCGCTCCGACAACTCGAAGATCTTGCCTACGTTATGGTAGATGTTGCGCATGAGGCGCATGGCGCGCTCACGGTTGTAGCCGTCGATTTCCAGCGACACGTTCATGACCCCGCCGGCGTTGACCGCGTAATCGGGCGCATAGAGGATGCCGCGCTTGGCTGCCTCAATGCCGGTCGCGTGCGACATCTGGTTGTTGGCCGTGCCGCAGATGACCTTGGCCTTGAGTCGCGGCAGGGTCTCGCCGTTGATTGCGTATTCGAACGCGCACGGCGAGAACACGTCCACCGGCAGGTCGTAGATCTCGTCGGGCTTGACCGCCTCGGCGCCGTATTCCTCCACCGCGCGTTCAACCAGCGCCGGATTCAGGTCGGCGACGAACAGTTTGGCGCCGCGTTCCTTCAGCAGCTTCACGAACTCCATGCCGATGTGGCCCAGGCCCTGCACGGCAAAACTGTATTTGCCGATTTCCTCGTTGCCGAACTTGTTGTTCAAGGTCGCCATCAGCCCCTGCAGTGCACCGTAGGCGGTGAACGGTGCCGGATCGCCGGAACCGCCGTGGACCTGGTGCACGCCGACCACGTATTCGGTCTCGCGATACACATGCTCCATGTCGTTGACGTCGGTGCCCATGTCCTCGGCAGTGATATAGCGACCGCCGAGGGAATCCACATAGCGGCCAAGGGCGCGGAACAGGGCTTCGGTCTTGTCCTTGCCGGGGTCGCCGATCAGCACAGCCTTGCCGCCGCCGACATTCAGCCCGGCCAGCGCGTTCTTGTAGGTCATGGTCCGGCTGAGCCGCAACGCATCGGTCACGGCATCCGCGGTGTCGGGATAGGCGCGCATGCGCACGCCGCCCAGCGCAGGGCCAATCACCGTGCTGTGGATCGCGATGATCGCCTTCAGCCCGGCGTCCTTGTTGTTGCAGAACACCACCTGCTCATGGCCGGAAGTGTCAAGAGTTTCGAAAATCATGGGGAGGACTCCGAATTGCGCTGCCACTGGCTGCTGCAAGTTGCCAGAACATTGCCTAAAGGATTGACCGGAAACAAAAAAGCGACGATGCCAGGAGCGGGCAAGGGCGTCGCAGGCTGCCAGTCTAATCCAATCGCCGTTGCCGGGTCGGCGGCCCGGAGTCCGCGCAGCACGCCGTACTCGCGCAGCGCTTCCATGCAACCTTGCCAGGCATGGCGGAAGCAAGTCGGCAGGCGCTGCGAGGCGAACAGGCGATTTCGTTCACGCAATCCGGTTCCGACCCGAAGGGCCACAGGATGGCGGCAACAGTGCTTTGGGGGCGCACGAAGGATCTGGATTTGCGCCCGACAAGTCCTTGCGTTCGGCCTGGGCTGGCTGCGCAAATCTTCCGGTGGTGGCGCAGGCAGGTGACCCCGAAGTGCCGGCATACGCCGAAAGACGGGCCGCGCGAACGGTCCTTGCCGATCGCTCCTGCCTTGTCGCTGTTGCGGATCCTGCACAGGAACCGCGCACCGACCCACCCCTGCATTTCCAATCCCAGGGCGTTGTCTGACAACACCTGGCCAATGACGAAGTGTCGTGGGCAGGAGGCCGGCGCGACAGAATTCGCCGGCAGCCCGCGCGGCGATGCATACGGGTGGGAATGGAGGGCGCCGACACGGGGCAGCATGGGGCGCTAACGCGCCGGCCGTTACAATCGACCCTTGTCCAGGCATGAGAGCGCGCATGAGCACGCCGGCTTCGCACCTTCCCGCTACGCAACACGAACACTCGCCGTTGCGCTTCGTCACCGCCGCCAGCCTGTTCGACGGGCATGACGCTGCGATCAACATCATGCGCCGCCTGATCCAGGGGCAGGGCGCCGAAGTGGTCCACCTGGGCCACAACCGCAGCGTCGAGGACGTGGTCCGCGCCGCGCTGCAGGAAGACGCCGATGCCATCGCCCTGTCTTCGTACCAGGGTGGCCATGTCGAATATTTCAAGTACATGGTCGACATGCTGAAAGAACGCGGCGCGCCGCACATCCGCGTGTTTGGCGGCGGCGGCGGCACCATCACCCCGGAGGAAATCCGCGAGTTGCAGGACTACGGCGTGGAGCGCATCTACCACCCCAACGACGGCATGCACATGGGCCTGGTGCAGATGATCGAAGACGTGGTGGAACGTGCCGAAGGAGCGCGCAAATCGGGAGCCGGGAGCGCGGAGCCGGAAGGGCAGCCCTCGATCGACGACGAAATCGCCATCGGCCGGGTCATGAGCGCCCTCGAGGATGGCGTTTACTCCGAAGCCGACCTGGAAAAACTGCGCAAGCAATGGGCCATGCCGGCCGGCTCCCGCTTCCCGGCTGCCGGCTCGCGTTCCACACCGGTCCTTGGCATCACCGGCACCGGTGGCGCGGGCAAGTCGTCCGTCACTGACGAATTGCTCAACCGCTTCCTGGCCAGCTTCCCGCAGATGCGCATCGCGGTGATCTCGGTCGATCCGACCCGCCGCCGCACCGGCGGCGCGCTGCTCGGCGACCGCATCCGCATGAACTCGCTGCGCAGCCACCGCGTGTACATGCGTTCGATGGCCACGCGCCGGCAGCACGCGGCGACCAACAGGGTGCTGAAGGACTGCATCGGCTTCCTCAAGGGGCTGGGCTACGACCTGGTCATCGTCGAGACCGCCGGCATCGGCCAGAGCGACTCGGAAATCGTCGACCTGGTCGATTTCCCCATGTACGTGATGACCAGCGAGTACGGCGCGGCCAGCCAGCTGGAGAAGATCGACATGCTCGATTTCGCCGAGCTCATCGTGCTCAACAAATACGACAAACGCGGGGCCGAGGACGCGCTGCGTGACGTGCGCAAGCAGTGGAAGCGCAACCGCGTCGCCTTCCAGACCGCGGACGAAGACGTGCCGGCGTATCCGACCATCGCCAGTCAGTTCAACGACCCTGGCATCAGCTGGATGTTCGTCAACCTGTGCCGGCTGCTGCGCGAAAAGCTGTCACTGCCGGAAGACAAGTGGACCCCGCACCTGGACACTTCGTTGAAGGAACCGCGCGCCACCGTGCTGATCCCCGGCGCGCGCGTGCGTTATCTCGCGGAGATCGCCGAACAGGGTCGCGGCATCAACACGGCGGTCGAACAGCAATCCGAGATCGCCAGCCGCGTCCAGCATCTGTGGGAGTCGTTGCGGGAGATTGGTGATGGGAAGCTGCCGAAGGCGTTGGAGCTTTATCCCGCCGACGAGCTGCTTCCGCCCCTCTCCCTGGCCCCTTCGGGGCCTGTCCCTCTCCCGCAAGGGGAGAGGGGGAATACAAGCCCAGGCGCTGACAATGCGGAGCAAACCGGTTCCACCTCTCCCCTTGTGGGAGAGGTCGACGCGCGCAGCGCGGCGGGAGAGGGGAGGGCGCCGCAGGCGCCTGCTCCTGACCGCACCCTCATCACCCTGCGCCAGCGCTACCAGGACGCCGTCCAGTCGCTGACCAGTGAAAACCTGAAGCTGCTGCGCGAGTGGCCGCAGCGTTTGAAATCCATCACCGATGAGCACTTCAGTTACGACGTGCGCGGCAAGGCCGTGACCGGCGAGAACTATCGCCAGTCACTCAGCCATCAGCCCATTCCCAAGATCGCCGCGCCCACCTACAAATCCTGGGGTGAGTTGCTGACCTTCCTCGGCAAGGAAAACCTGCCGGGCAGCTATCCCTACACCGGTGGCGTGTATCCGTATCGCCGCACCGGCGAGGACCCCATCCGCATGTTCGCTGGCGAAGGCACGCCCGAGCGCACCAATCGCCGCTTCCATTACCTGTCGGTTGGCCAGCCCGCCGCGCGTTTGTCCACCGCCTTTGACAGCGTGACCCTGTATGGCGAAGACCCGGCGCCGCGCCCCGACATCTACGGCAAGATCGGCA
>JBDTPP010000057.1:0-17659 GCA_039932615.1 Pseudoxanthomonas sp. | reverse complement strand
CTCGCGGCGTTAAAGTCCGGGCAGTCTGGAAACCGGAAGCAAGGCTGTCAACCGCATGGATGCTTTGAAAGTTGACGGATGGCTGCGCAAAGCCGTCCGCTCGGTGTTTCCGCCGCGCTGCCTGTTGTGCGGGGAAACCGGAGTGAACGGCCGCGACCTGTGCGCGGCCTGCACCGAGGCGCTGCCCTGGAATGCGAGCGCCTGCCTGCGTTGTGCCTTGCCCTTACCAACGCCCGACACTTGTGGCGCCTGCCTGCAACGACCACCCGCGATGGGCGAAACCCACGCCGTGTTCGTCTACGGTTTCCCGCTGGACCGGCTGGTACCGCGACTCAAATTCCACAATGACCTGGCTGCGGGTCGCTTGCTGTCGGGCCTGATGGCCGAAGCACTGTGCGCCTTGCCCCGGCCAGCGGCCCTGCTGCCGGTGCCGCTGCATGACATCCGCCTGAGCCGGCGCGGATACGACCAGGCCCTGGAGCTGGCCGGGCCGTTGGCGCAGCGGTTGCGGATTCCGCTAATCACCGACGTCTTGTTGCGGACGCGAGCCACGGCGCCACAATCAGAACTTGATGCCGTTGCCCGCCAACGCAACCTGCGGCGCGCGTTCGCGGTCCGTGCAGGCGTGGCATTGCCCGACCATGTGGTGCTGGTCGATGACGTCATGACCACGGGAGCCACGCTGGAAGCAGCGGCGAAGACTTTGCTGCGTGCGGGAGTGGCACGGGTGGATGCATGGGTTTGCGCGCGGGTGCCGTGAGGGCCCGGTAATCCTTGCCGAACGAGCAAATCCCGGCGCCGCGCGCGCATCGAACAGGCAGAAGAATTCCAGCGCCGGCTGTACCGGTCAGCGGTCCGGATCAGCGCGGCGGCGGTCCGTAATTGGCGTCGTGGCCGTAATACGGGTACGGGTAACGCCCACCAGAAGCCGGCCCCCCAAAAGCCGGTCCGTCGCCCTGCTGCACATTGATCTGCAGGTTGACGCTGTTCTTGCGCTCGCCATCACCGAACGACTTGCTGACATTGATCTCGGCGGCGTTGAAGTGCGAAGTGCCATAGCCCTTGCTGTAGCCGATACCGGTAGTGAAGCTGCCCCACACCTTCGCCTTGCCATCGTCGGCTTGGTCTTCTTCAGCACGCCCAAAATTGGCAGGCTTGCCACTGGTGTCACCGTAGTACTTGCCAGGAGGATCGCGTTGCGGACTGGGCTCGGCCGCATACGGATTGGGTTGTTCGGGCAGGCGCAGGTCGAGGGGCTCGGCGGTGGCTTGGGCCCAGGCATGGCTGGCGGCGAACAGGCCCAGGCACAACAAAAGTGATCGTTTCATGGGGCGCCTGCGAAGGGAGTGAATGGCCTGGAACCTTGGCGGTTCTGGCAGCCGGACAACTGGACGATAGCCGGGCCCGCTTGAATGCGGGCTGCACCCTGCAGAGAGGATTGGTCAGGCTTGCCAGGCATGGTGGACCGCAATCCCGGCAAACAATGCGGCGCCGACCCAGTTGTTGTGCAGGAACGCACGAAAGCAGGCGTCGCGTTCGCGATGGCGTGCGATCCGGAATTCATAGGCCACCAGCAAGGCGGCCACCACAAGCGCGCCCCAGTACCAGGGCCCCAACTGGGCCTGCCTTCCGACCAGCCACAGCGCAGCAAGAAATAATGTGTAAAGCATGCCTTGGGCGACGAGATCCAGGTCGCCGAACAGGATCGCGGTGGATTTGGAGCCGGCACGGATATCGTCGTCGCGGTCGACCATCGCATACCAGGTGTCGTAGCCGGTGGCCCATAGGATATTGGCCCCATACAACACCCACGCCACTGCCGGCACCGTGCCCTGCACCGCCGCGAATGCCATCGGGATTCCCCAGCCGAAGGCCAGTCCCAGGTACACCTGCGGCAGGTACGTGTAGCGCTTCAGATAGGGGTAGCTGGCGGCCAGGAACAGGCCGACCACGCTCAGATACATGGTCAGCCGGTTGAGCGTCAGCACCAGCGCGAACGCTACCAGCATCAACACCGCGAACACGGCCAGTGCCTCGCGCGCGGACACCGCGCCGGAGGCCAGCGGCCGACCACGGGTCCGCTCTACCTGGGGATCCAGCCAGCGATCGGCGTAGTCGTTGATCACGCAGCCGGCCGAGCGGGTCAGCCACACGCCCGCCGTGAACACGAACAATGTCCAGGGCGATGGCACCCCCGCCGCCGCGATCCACAGCGCCCACCAGGTCGGCCACAGCAACAGCAGCACGCCGATCGGGCGGTCGCCACGCACCAGCTTCCAGTATTGATCGAGACGTTCGCGCCAGCGTGGCAGCGGCGGAAGTTGGTGACGTTCGTAGCCCATGCCGCCAGCCTATCAGGCCGGTCGGCAGCGGAAAAAGACGATCCGCCGGTTTGTCGTTAGAATGCACGCCCCGTGCGCCCGTAGCTCAGCCGGATAGAGTAGTGGCTTCCGAAGCCATTGGTCGGGGGTTCGAATCCCTCCGGGCGCACCAATCCTGTTTTCCGCTTTACCCGTCCCGGCGTCGGCTTCGCTCCGCCGACGATAGCGGCTTGCCGGTAACCGCGGAATTTTCCGGGTCTTGCCAGTGCCCTGCGTATTGGCGCCGTAGCGGCCGTGAACCACGCATGTGCACGCATGATGATGCGTCCCTTCACGACCATGCAGCGCAAACCAGTGTTCAATGACCGCGCATCAGGCCGGTCTGGCATGAAGCGTGCGTGCATCAGGCGGAAGGCTCTACCCTGCCAAGCGAGTCCGTCCGGCCTCCGACTCGTCCCATAACCCAGGTATTGCAGGTGGAAATAAAGAAACCGGCGGCAGCATCCTCGTCCCGGCCACCCGGCCGCGATGACGGGAGGCTTCTGCAGGGAATGCCGCCACTGGCCTGGGCCCTGGCGCTGCTGGTCATCGGCTTCCTGTTCACCGCCTGGGTGGCACGCAGGGAATGGCGAGATTCCCAGCATCGGGCCGATGCCGCCTTCCAGGTCGCTGCCGACCAGGGGACGCAGCGCCTTGACGCGAAACTTGCCACCGCCGCCGCCCTGTTACGCGCCATGCAGACGGTATTCCTGGCCAACGACCATATGGATCAGGCGCAGTTCGCCCAGTACAACGAGAACCTGCGATTGCGTGTTCGCCTGCCTGGCCACGTGGCCACCGCCTTCGCCCGCCGCCAAGCCGATCCCACCGCTCGCGGGCGCGTCGCCTATGTCTACCAGTTGGCTGCGCCGATCCACGACAACGAATCGTTGATCGGTTTCAACATGGCTCCGCAGAAAAACAACCTGCTGGCCCTGCAGCGTGCCCGCGATGCGGATGCCGCGACCATTTCCGAGCCATTTCCGCTACGCCAGCGATCGGCAGATGGGAAGTCGCTCCTGGGCATCACCGTGCGCCTGCCGGTGTACTCGCATGGCCCCATTCCGGAATCGGTGGAGGCGCGGCGGGCGCGGGAAATCGGGGCGCTGGCGGTCAGTCTGCGCCTGGATGCACTGGTCCGCGACGGCGTGCCCGCGCAGGTACTGGAACAATTCCGGGTGCGGATCCGGGATATGGACGGGGCATCGGCCGCTGCTTTTTTCGACTCGGGCACGGCCACCGCGGCCGACGCGCCTGCCTTCCTGCGGACCCTGGAATTCGGTGGCCGCCGCTGGCAGCTGCTGTTGCAGCCGCGCCCTGCGCCGCTGGATACCGGACGCATGCGCACGGTGATCGTCGCGGGGGCCATCATCAGTTCCCTGCTGGCTTTGCTGCTGTGGTCGCTGGCGACCACGCGGCGGCGCGCGATCGTGCTGGGCACCAGGATGAGCACGCGCTTCGGTGAAAGCGAGGCCCGCTTCCGCACCCTCAACGAACTGTTGCCGGCGCTGGTGCTGCTGGCCGACGGGCATGACGGTCGCATCGTCTACGCCAACCAGGCCGCGCGCCTGCGCCTGGGCGATGCCGATGGACGGACCATGGCTTCGTTGTTCGAAGATCCGCTACTGAAGCAGAACGTGACCGACCTCGACGCTGCGCGCGGCTGGAACAGCGTCGACGCGGAGTTGGTCAGCCCCGGCAGTGGATCGTTCTGGGTGAACTCCTCCATCGCCCAGGTCGAGATGGAAGGCAGGTCGCACTTGCTGATGGTGGCCACCGACATCTCCGAACAGCGCGAACTGACCGAGCGCCTCAGCTACCAGGCCACCCATGACGCCCTGACCGAGCTGTGCAACCGGCGCGAGTTCGAGCGCCGGGTCGAACAGGCCCTGGCCCAACGCAAGGCCCGGCCCGGGGCCTTGCCTTGCGCGCTGCTATACCTCGACCTGGACCAGTTCAAGCTGATCAACGACCTTTCCGGGCACATGGCCGGCGACCAGCTGCTCGCGCAACTGGCGCTGACCATGCGCCAGTGGGGCCGACCCGGCGACGTGCTGGCGCGACTGGGCGGCGACGAATTCGGCCTGCTCGCATTCGATGTCGATGCCGAGGCTGCGCGCGCACTGGCCGAAAACCTGCGCCAAAGGATCGAGGCGCAGATGTTCACCTGGCAGGAGCACACCTACACGATCAGCGCGAGCATCGGCGTGGTCATGGTCGAGCATGGCGACCCGACCCTGAAGGACCTGTTGGCCTGGGCTGATACCGCCTGCTACCTGGCCAAGGAAAACGGGCGCAATCGCGTGCATGTCTATCGCGAGGACGACGAGACCACGCGCCGCCTGGGTGAAATGGAGTGGGCCAATCGCCTGCGCAGTGCGATGGAACAGGGCCGGATGCTGCTGGACTACCAGGAAATCATCGCCCTGGGCCCCGTGCCCGATCCAGCCCCCAGCATTGAATTGCTGCTGCGCCTGCGCGACGAGGAAGGGGGCATCGTCTTGCCCGGCACTTTCCTGCCGGCGGCCGAACGCTACGGGCTGATGCCGCTGATCGATCGCTGGGTGATCCGTACCGCCCTGGCTCATTTCGACCAACTACACCCCGCCGGCGCTGGCGTGGGCCTGTGTTCGATCAACCTGTCCGGCGCCAGCATCGAGGATCCCGCATTGGCCGATTTCATCCTTGCCTGCGCGGCCGAGTTCAACGTGCCGGCGCACAAGCTGTGCTTCGAGATCACCGAGACGGTGGCGGTGCGCAGCCTGCTCAAGGTGGTTCATGTCATCGAACGCCTGCGCGAGGCCGGTTGCGTAATCGCGCTGGACGATTTCGGCGCGGGCATGTCCTCGTTCGGCTACCTCAAGAACCTGCCGGTGGACATCATCAAGATCGATGGCAGCTTCATCCGCGACCTCGTCAGCGACCCGATGAGCCGCACCATCGTCAGCGCGATCGCCCAGATCGGCCACCAACGTGGACTGAGGGTGGTGGCTGAGTGGGTCAACGGCAGCCGTGTCTCGGCTGCCCTGTCGCTGCTGGGCGTCGATTACGGCCAGGGCTATGCCCTGCACAGGCCCGAACGGGTGTTATTCCAGCGTCCCGGCCCGCAATGGCGTCGCGCGATCAGTAGTTGAAGCGGGGTGGAGGGTCGCGCGGGGTCGCGTCGTCGCGCCGGATTCGAACGGGCGACACTCAGTCGCTGTGCAATTCCGCCACGAAATCGTAGGCGTCGCCGCGATAGAACGAACGCGTGGACTCGACCACCCGGCCGTCGGCGAGGAACGCGCGGCGTTCGATCAGCAGGCCGGGGCTGCCTTCGGGCACCCGCAGCAGGCGCGAGGTTTCCGCATCCAGGGCGACCGCGCGCAGGTGCTGCAGCGCGCGCACCGGTCGATTGCCGTGCGGCTGCAACGCTTCGTACAGCGAATCAACCACGCTCAATGGATCCGGCAACAACGCATGCGGTACCAGGGTGCGTTCCACCGCCAGCGGCGCATCGCCGCCGTAGCGCACGCGATGGATGCGGACCACGCCGCTGCCCGGTGACAGGTTCAGGGCCATTGCTTCTTCCGGAGTCACTTCGCCCACCCCGCGCTCGAAGAATTCCGAACGCGGATCAAGCCCGCGTTCGCGCAGGTCGTCGGTGAAGCTGGTCAGCCGCGAGAACGAGCGCTGGATGCGCTCGGCCACGAAACTGCCGGCACCGTGGCGCTGGGTCAGCAGGCCGGCTTCGACCAGGCCAGCGAGGGCGCGCCGCACCGTGACCCGCGACAGCGACAGCTGCGTGCAGAGGTCACGCTCACTGGGCAGGGCCTGGCCCGGCTGCAGCACGCCACTGTCGATCAGGTTGTGCACGGCCCGGCGCAGGCGCACATAGGCCAGGGCACGGGTGGTCTCGGCGGCGCCAAGGCGCTGGTATTCCTGTGACAGGGGCGAGCTCATGCGCTGAAAGTACCAGTGAAGTACCAATCACGCAACTGCGATGCCTATTAACCAATAATCAAGCACATGGATGGCGATCATGGTATTTCGGTGGTATTTTCACTCTCCCTTATCCGGCCCAGCCTGCGAGAATTGTCGTGACCGCCAAGACCGTCCCCGTCGACACCTTCGACCTCGTCATTTTCGGCGGTACCGGCGACCTGGCGCTGCGCAAGTTGCTGCCGGGCCTCTTCCGCCGCTACGCCGACGGCCAGATCCCCGAGGACAGCCGGATCATCGGCGTGGCCCGCGACAAGCAGAGTGACGCCGATTACCGGGCCAAGGTGAGCCAGGCACTGGCTGCGGTGGTGCGTGGCGAGCCATCGCTGCAGCCCAAATTGGAACCCTTCCTGCAGAAGCTGGGTTACCACGCGCTGGATGCGACCCTGGATGCCGGCTGGCATGACTTCGCCGCGGAGCTGCTGACCCATGGCCAGCGCATCCGCGTGTTTTACCTGTCCACCAGCCCCGGCCTGTTCGTGGATATCTGCACGCGCCTGAAGGCGCATGGCCTCAACGAGGGCAAGTCGCGGGTGGTGATCGAAAAACCGATCGGCAAGGATTCGACCAGCGCCGCGGTGATCAACGACGCGGTCGGCAGCGCGTTCTCTGAAAGCCGGATCTTCCGCATCGACCATTACCTGGGCAAGGAGACGGTGCAGAACCTGATGGCGCTGCGCTTCGCCAATATCCTGTTCGAGCCGCTGTGGAACGCCAACTACATCGACCATGTGCAGATTACCGTGGCCGAGACCGTAGGCCTGGAGAAACGCGCCGGCTACTACGACGGCTCCGGCGCGTTGCGCGACATGGTCCAGAACCACCTGCTGCAACTGCTGTGCATGGTCGCGATGGAACCGCCGGCGGCGATGGAAGCGGATGCGGTACGCGACGAAAAATTGAAGGTGCTGCGTTCGCTGCGCCCGGTCAGCAACGACGAGGCCGCGCAGGTGACCGTGCGCGGCCAGTACCGCGCCGGCGCCAGCAATGGCTGCGCGGTGCCGGGCTACGTGGACGAACTCGCCGCGCTGGATCCCGGCCGCACCGAATCGCGCACCGAAACCTTTGTCGCGCTGAAGGCCGAAGTCGACAACTGGCGCTGGGCGGGGGTGCCGTTCTACCTGCGCACCGGCAAGCGCCTGGCCGAACGCGTGTCGGAAATAGTGATCGCCTTCCGCCATGTGCCGCATTCCATCTTCGAGCACGGCGCCGGCCCGGTAATGGCCAACCGACTGGTCCTGCGCCTGCAACCGGACGAAGGCGTGAAGCTGTGGCTGATGATCAAGGATCCTGGCCCGGGCGGCCTGCGGCTGCAGCACGTGCCGCTGGACATGAGCTTCGCCGAAGCCTTCGGCGTGCACCAGCCCGAAGCCTACGAGCGCCTGCTGATGGACGTGGTCCGCGGCAATCCCACGCTGTTCATGCGCCGCGATGAAGTGGAAGCCGCCTGGAAGTGGATCGACCCGATCCTGGCCGCCTGGGAAACCCTGCGCGACCCGCCGAAGCCGTACACCGCAGGTTCCTGGGGACCGAGTGCCGCGGTCGCCCTGATCGAACGCGATGGGCGGACCTGGCATGAGGATGCGGCGTAGGTGTCATTGATTCCTTCTCCCTGCGGGAGAAGGACGCCAAGAGCTCCCATGAGCACCAATCTCTCCCACCAAATCCAGCTCCAATCCTTCCCCGATCCCGCCGCTCTGGCCGCATCGCTGGCCGAAACCATCGCCAACGATCTGCGTACCGCGTTGGCGGCACGCGGCCACGCCAGCCTCGCCCTTTCCGGCGGCAACACCCCGAAACGATTCCTGCAGGCGCTGTCGCAGGAATCCTTATCCTGGCGAAACGTCGTCGTGACCCTGGTCGACGAGCGCTGGGTGCCGGAATCAAACGAACGCTCCAATGCCCGCCTGTTGCGCGAGAACCTGTTGTGCGGTGCCGCTGCGGGAGCGCGTTTCCTGCCCTTGTATCGGGATACGCCCGGACCCGAACAGGCACTGGCCGAAATCGAACGCGACCTGGCCAGATTGCCCTTGCCATTCGATGCCTTGGTGTTGGGCATGGGCAACGACGGCCATACCGCCTCGTTCTTCCCCGGCGGCGATCGCCTGGCCGAGGCGCTGGACCCGGCCACGACGGCGAGGGTTCTGCCGATGCGCGCGCCCGATGCCGGCGAACCCCGCATCACCCTGACCCTGCGGACTATCCTCGCCGCCCGCCACCTGTACCTGCATATAGAAGGTGCGGCAAAGCTGCGCGTACTCGAGGATGCCGTCACCGCAACCGGCGCGGGCGCCGGCTATCCCATGCGCAGCGTGTTGCGGCATGCGGCCTTGCCAATGCAGGTCTTCTACAGCGCCTGAGCCGTCGCATCGAGCGGGTCGATCGCGGCCGGGAGGAACCGGCCGGCGTCGACAGCGACCCCAATAATTGCCGCGTCGAGGTGCAGCGGTTCACCCTGGAATAGCCCCGAAACGCAGACTCCCGCTACGGGCCGTTACCGGAAACGGCCGCCCTGTCTATAATGGCGACCTGCCTGCGGGGTTTCCATGCGCGGGCGCGATCGGGACGCTGCCCTTGGGGAGGCCTCCCGGAACCAGGTTTTTCGTAGCCATGCGCGGTCCCGCGACCGTGCTGCCAAAGGTGCAAAGTGCGTAACTACGACCTCGAATTCCTCAAGCATTTCTCCATGATCATCGGCTTCCTGATCCTGGTGACCCTGGGCCTGATCGCCGCCGCCTTCCACCTGCACGGGCTGATTCCGCCGGAAGTCTCGCCAATCGCGCTCAGGCAGACCGAGGCGCGCATCGCCCCGACCGGCGCTGTCTACGCCGGCTCCACCGGCGCTGCGGCCCAGGCGGCAGCGGCGGCGGCGGCGCTGTCGGCAGCGACTTCACAGAGCGCCTACGGTGGCACCACCGATGGTGCGGTGATCTTCCAGAACCTGTGCGGCGCCTGCCATACCAACGGCGTGGGCAAGGCCCCGACCCTGGATCACTCGCATTGGGATGCGCGTATCGCCCAGGGCAAGGAGACGTTGTACAAGCACGCGATAGAAGGCTATGCCGGCCCGGACGGCGGAGTGATGCCGCCCAAGGGTGGCAACCCGGCGCTGACCGAAGAGCAGATGCACGCGACCGTCGACTGGATGCTGGGTAACCTCAAGTAAGCTTCGGTTCGCCGACGCGCACAACGCCGCCTCCGGGCGGCGTTTTCGTTTCCACTCCGCGCTTCTACCCTGTGCTTCCAACTTCCTGCTTCCACTTTCATTTCCCCGGAGCTGCTGCATGACCCTCTTCCGCTTTCCCGCTTCGCTGGCGCTTGCGCTGATCTGCGCCGGGAGCGCCGCCCCGACCCTGGCCGCGGTCAAGCACAGCGTGATCACCATCGGCAGGGTCCAGGGACACGGCGACCGCAGCCCGATGGAAGGCCAGCCGGTCATCGTCCAGGGCGTGATCACCGGCGAATTCATCGACGAGCTCGGGGGCTTCTTCCTCCAGGATGCCGGCGATGGCGATGCGGAGAGTTCCGACGCCCTGTTCGTGGTGTACGCCAAGCCGCCCACCCAACCGCTGAAGACCGCGCTGCATGTCGGTGACGCGGTACGCGTGTCCGGTCGCGTGTTCGAGGATCCCGGCGACGGCAAGGCCGGCACCCTGACCACGCTGAAGGCCGAGCGCATCGAGAAGGCGAAGGTGGCGGACCCAATCGTCACGGTAATCAGCGCTCCGCCCGAACGGTGGGAAATATTCGAAGGCATGCGGGTCACGATCACGGCACCGCTGAGCTTGAATGGCAGCGACACCCGCTACGCCGAAACCAGCGCCAGCTTCGACGGCCGCCTGTGGACTCCCAGCGAAGTGGCCGCGCCTGGCAGCAAGTTCTTCCATGAAATCGAAACCTACAACGCGCGGCGCCGGATCGTGCTGGACGACGCCAGCAATCGTCGCGACCGGCAAAACCTCTGGTACCTGCCTGCCGGGATCCCGCGCGCTGGCAGCGTTGCCAGCGGCGCCCAGGGCATAGTCGACCAGCGCCATGGCGGTTACCGGTTGCAGTTGACGGCGCCGTTACAGGTGAGCCCGGCGCCGCGCCCGGCGGTACCCAAGGTCGCGGGCCAATTGCGCGTGGCCGTGTTCAACATGGAAAACCTGTTCAATGGCGACGGCAAGGGCGGCGGCTTTCCCACCGGCCGGGGCGCAAAAAACGCGGCCCAACTCACGGCCCAGGTCGACAAGCTGGTGGCCACGCTGAAGGCCCTGGACCCGGACATCGCCGCGCTGATGGAGCTGGAGAACGATGGCTACGGCCCGCAATCAAGCCTTGCCCAGTTCGTCGATGCGTTGAATGCGGGCGGCGGCGACTGGCGCTTCATCGATGCCGGGAAGGGGCCGGGCAGCGATGAGATCCGGGTCGGCCTGATCTATCGCAAGGGCCGCGTGTCGCCGGTGGGCAAACCCGCAACACTGGAAGGCGCGCCGTTCGATTGCGTTTCCTCCCGCGCCTGCAGCCGGGTACCGCTGGCGCAGGCTTTCCGACGCGGCAAGCGACCGGCTTTCGTCGTTGTTGCCAACCACCTGAAGTCCAAGGGCTGCACCGGTGCCACCGGTGCCGATGCCGACCAGCGCGACGGCCAGGCTTGCTGGAATGCCTTGCGCGTGGAGTCGGCGCAGCGCCTGGACGCATGGCTGAAGACCGATCCCACCGGCCACGGCAGCAGCCTGAAACTGGTGGTCGGCGACTTCAATGCCTATGCGATGGAAGACCCGGTGCGGCGGCTGCGCGACGTGGGCTGGAAGGATGCGTTTGCGGTGGCGAAGGTCAAGCAGCCCTACAGTTATCTTTATGGCGGCATGCTTGGCCGACTGGACCATGCCTTGCTCAGTCCCGCGCTGGCCAGGCACCTGAAAGGCGCCGCCGAGTGGCACAGCAATGCCGATGAAGCCGACGGCGAAGGCTATGCCGGCAGCGACATCGCCGGCCCGTGGCGCAGTTCCGACCACGACCCGATGCTGTTGGGCTTCGACCTGTAGGAGCGGGCCTTGCCCGCGATGCTTGTACGGTTGCCTGAGGGAGGGCATCGCGGGCAAGGCCCGCTCCTACCGTTATCATCCGCGCATGACCGCCCCCGCATTCCCCGCCACCTCTTCGACCCTGATGCTTGCCGGCCCCGTCGGCCCGCTGGAAGTTGCGGTCGACCTGCCCGAAGCCGGCACCGCGCCGCGGCCGTTGACCGTGGTGCTCTGTCACCCGCTGTCCACCGAAGGCGGCAGCCTGAACAACAAGGTCGTGACCATGGCCGCGCGCAGCCTGCGCGAACTTGGCGCGAGCAGCGTGCGTTTCAATTTCCGCGGCGTCGGCAAATCGGAAGGCAAGTTCGACCAGGGTGAGGGCGAGCAACAGGACTTGCTGGCCGTGGTGGCCTGGGTTCGAGAACAACGCCCCGATCACGATCTGTGGCTGGCTGGTTTCAGCTTCGGTGCCTACGTCTCGCTGCGGGCCGCGCATCAGGTGCAGCCGGAAGGCCTGATTTCGATCGCGCCACCCGCCGGACGCTGGGACTTCGCCGGCATCGTGCCGGTTGCCTGCCCCTGGCTGCTGATCCAGGGCGAGAACGACGAGATCGTCGACCCGCAAGCCGTCTACGACTGGATCGACACGCTCAAGCGCAAGCCCGACCTGGTGCGCATGCCCGACACCAGCCACTTTTTCCATCGCAAGCTGATCGACCTGCGCGGCGCGTTGCAGCACGGCGTGAAGCACTGGTTGCCGATCGCGTGAGTGCGACGGGCACCGGGCCGACGCCCTCGCAGGCCTATGCGCAGGGCACGGCACGCGGGGACTGGCAAGACGATCCCGCGCAACATGCGACCCTGCACGAACTGGATCGTATCCACGGCGAACTGCTGGAAGCCTCGGACGCAGGCTGGCGGGAAAAGCTTTCCTTCTGGAAGAAGCCCGAGCCGGTACGCGGCCTGTACCTGTGGGGCGGCGTCGGTCGCGGCAAGACCTTCCTGGTCGACCTGTTCTACGACGGCCTGCCGATCCAGCAGAAATACCGCACCCATTTCCACCGCTTCATGCGCGGCGTGCACGAACGCCTGCGCGAGCACGCCGGACAGAGCGATCCGCTGGCCAGGATCGTGGAGGAATGGCGCGACGAATTGCGCGTGCTGGTACTGGACGAGTTCTTCGTCACCGACATTGGCGATGCGATGTTGCTGGGCCGCCTGCTGGAACGCATGTTCGCCGAGGGCGTGACCCTGGTGACCACGTCCAACACGGCACCGCAGAACCTCTACGAGCACGGCCTGCAGCGCGAGAGCTTTCTGCCGGCCATCGCCCTGCTACAGGAACATTGCGCAACCGTGCACGCCGAAGGTGAAGAAGACTACCGCCTGCGCGCGCTGACCCGCTCACCGGTGTACCGCACGCCACTGGATGCCTCGTCCGACAACTGGCTGGGTGAGCGCTGGGGCGAACTGAGCGGCCTGGCGGAGAAGCGCGGCAGCATCGAGATCGAATCGCGCAGGATCCCGGTACGCGGCCGCGGCAAGAGTATCGTCTGGTTCGATTTCGCCGCACTGTGCGAGGGCCCGCGCGGCACCAGCGACTACATCGAAGTCGCGCGCGAGTTCAACACCGTGCTGCTGGGCGGCATCCCCGCCTTCGACCGCAATAACGAGGATGCCGCGCGCCGCTTCGTCAATCTGGTCGACGAACTCTACGACCGCCACGTCAACCTGGTCTGCACCGCCACCCACCTGCCCACGGAGCTGTATTCGGGAACGCGATTACAGGGCGCCTTCGAGCGCACCGCCTCGCGCCTGATCGAGATGCAGAGCGCGGACTACCTGGCCTCGCAACACAAGGCTTGAGCCTGCGGAAGCAGCCCTGCCGCAATGCTTCTGTCCTATCGGTCCGGTCTAATCTGCTCGGTATCTCCTGATACTTGGGCCAGTTCAAATCGGGATAGCAATTACGCAAGCTCAAACCTGATCCTGCGCGTAGCCGGATCTGCTTCATCCAGTCGCACCCTGACCTGCTCTCCCAGCGGCAACGCGCGGTCGGCAGCAACACGCGCCAGAATCGCCGGTTCACGCAACATCACCTCGCCTTGGTGCGGATCTTTCTTGTCGACCTCGACAATGGCACCTTCGAAAACTTCGCCTACCCGTGATGCCAGTGCCGCCGCTTCGGCGAGGTCCAGCACCGCGTGCTCGTAGTGTGACGCGCGACGCGCGGATTCCTGCATCGTTGCCGGCAATCCCGGCAGCGCCTCGCGCACCCATTGCGGCACCGGCGTTCCTGCGCAAAGCGCCACGCAGGTTTCGCCGACATAGCGATCGACCAGCCGCCGCAGCGGCGCGGTGGCATGGCTGTATTGCGCGGCGAGCGCGGAATGCTGCGCGTGTCCCGGAACGGCACCATCGAAGGCCACGTAACCAGCCCCGCGCAGCACCGAGGTGCAGGCCGTCATCATCGCCACGTCACGCGGGTTGGCCGGATCCAGCGAGCGGATGAAGTCCGGATAGCTGCACGATTGCGGCCAGTCGATGCGCAGCGCGCGTGCGGTGCGACGCAAGCGGGCCAGGTCGCGCGGATCGGCCTCGGGCAAAGTCCGCAGCAGGCCGATCCTGCCCTGGACCATGAGGTGCGCAGCGGCCATGCCGGTCAACAGCGAGATCTGTTCGTTCCAGTCCTCGACCGGGTGGCGTGCCCGGAACTCCACGGTCCAGCGACCGTCCTCGACCTGCACTTCCTGTTCCGGTAGCGGCAGGCTGATGCCACCGCGCTTCTGTTCGCGCTGCTTGCGCAGCTCGCCGATCTCGCGCAGCACCGGCCACATGGTTCCGGCCTTGCCGCCATCGATATCGGCCTGGACCCCGGCGTAATCAAGCCGGGCCTGGCTCCTGACCCGGGCGCGGTGCACGTCGACGCTGATGCCCTCACCGCTGGGATCGAGTTCAATCGTCCAGAGCAACGCCGGCCGCACCTGGTCCGGCAGCAGTGAGGCCGCATCTTCCGACAGGGCCCTGGGATGCAGCGGGATCTTGGCGTCGGCGCCATACAGGGTTTCACCACGGCGATGCGCTTCCAGGTCGATCGCATCGCCGGCGCTGACAAACGCGGCCACGTCGGCAATCGCGTAATACACGCGGTAGCCGTTGCCGTTGCGCTCGACGAACATTGCCTGATCCAGGTCCATCGCCCCGGGTGGATCGATGGTGACCAGGGCGATGTCGGTGCGGTCTGCTTGCGGCAGACGCGGCGCGGCGGCGGCGGCCAGCGCGGCCTGTTCGACTTCGTCGGGGAAGGCCGTGGGCAAGCCGAGTTCGCGCTGGATCACTTCCATGCCCAAGGCCAGGGTCGGCACGGGAGGCGTGGGCAGGCACAGGCGTCGCGTCGTGGTCATCGCTGGTTCCCTTGCCTTCGTCTGCCACGATGGCTTCGGAACGGATAGTCGCATGGCCCGGATCGATTGATTTTCAGGTGCCGGACGTCGGGCGAATTTAACGGACTTCGTTGCTGGCCTGTTCCACGCGCCAGATCGGCGCCGGCGCTTGCGTGGAACCTGGTGGACATTCGAGAGCCGCGCATCCGGTAGTGGTGAACCAGCATATATCGTGTTGACGATGAGTTCGGACCACACTATCTTGTGGCTGTCGGTTCTGAGGGTTTGCGCCTTCGGATGAAAAGGGAAGCCGGTGCGGCTCCGCATTCGTTGAATGCGCTGCCCATCCCGGCACTGCCCCGCAGCGGTAGGTGGAAACGAACCCGTCATTGGCACTGAGGCATTGACCTTGGGAAGCGATGGGCTAGGAAAAGGCTGAGGCCACAGTCCACGAGTCCGAAGACCTGCCGACAGCCGCGCGAAGCACACCGCGCGGTGCCGGCCGCGGAATCTCCGGGGGGAGAAAGGCTGGTGACGCAATGCAGGCGGCTTCGGTCGCGCTGCCTGCGACGCCGCTTTCCCATCCTGCGATGCACTAGGCCTGCGCTGCCTGCGAGGGACAGGCCGCTGCGTGCATCACGATGGGAGAAACACCTTTGGCACAGAACGACCAGGCCGTCCTCGACACGGCAAACGACACTTCCTTCCTGCTCACTCCGCCGCCCACCGCTACCGCGATGAGCGTGACCAAGCGCAATGGCAGCCAGGAGCCGGTGGACCTCAACAAGATCGTGCGCGCGGTGCAGCGCAACTGCGACGGCCTGCATGCGATCGATCCAATGCGCGTGGCCACGCGCACCATCAGCGGCCTCTACGACGGTGCGACCACGCGCGAGCTGGACGAGCTATCCATCCGCACCGCCGCGTTGCTGACCGCCGAGGAGCCGGAATACAGCCGCCTGGCCGCGCGCCTGCTGGCCGACACCATCACCAAGGAAGTGACCGGGCAGGAAATCCATGCGTTCTCGCAATCGATCCTGCGCGGCCACGAGGTTGGCCTGATCAACGACCGCCTGCTGGGTTTCGTGCAGACCAACGCGCGCAAGTTGAACGATGCGCTGGACGCCACGCTGGACCGGCGCTTCGACTACTTCGGCCTGCGCACCCTGTATGACCGTTATCTTTTGCGCCATCCGCACACGCGCAAGGTCATCGAGACGCCGCAGCAGTTCTTCCTGCGCATCGCCTGCGCGCTGAGCGAAGACGTTCCCGAAGCGCTGGCGCTGTACCGGCGCATGGGCAACCTGGATTACCTGCCCAGTTCGCCAACCCTGTTCAATGCGGGCACCACGCACGAACAGTTGTCCAGCTGCTTCCTGCTCGATTCGCCGCTGGATTCGCTGGAATCGATCTACCGGAAATACGGCGATATCGCCCAGCTCTCAAAGTTCAGCGGCGGCATTGGCGTCAGCTTTACCCGCGTGCGCTCGCGCGGGTCGCTGATCAAGTCCACCAACGGCCATTCCAACGGTATCGTGCCGTGGCTGAAGACCCTGGACTCTTCGGTGGCGGCGGTGAACCAGGGCGGCAAGCGCAAGGGTGCGGCGTGCGTGTACCTGGAGCCGTGGCATGCCGACGTGGAAGAGTTCCTGGAATTACGCGACAACACCGGCGACGAAGCACGTCGCACCCACAACCTGAACCTTGCCAACTGGATTCCCGATCTTTTCATGCAACGCGTGGAAGCTGACGCGGACTGGTCATTGTTCGATCCGCGCGTGGTGCCGGAATTCACTGATCTGTTCGGCGCCGATTTCGAGCGTGCCTACGAGCAGGCCGAGCTGCAGGGCAAGGCGGTGAAGTCGATCAAGGCGCGCGAACTGTACGGGCGGATGATGCGCACCCTGGCCCAGACCGGCAATGGCTGGATGACCTTCAAGGACAAGTGCAACCGCGCCAGCAACCAGACCGCCAAGTCCGGCAACGTCATCCACCTGTCCAACCTGTGCACGGAAATCCTGGAAGTCACTTCGGCCGAGGAAACCGCCGTATGCAACCTGGGCTCGATCAACCTCAGCCATCACCTGGACGAAGACCAGGTTTTTGATTACGACAAGCTGGCCGAGACCGTGCGCCTGGCCGTGCGCCAGCTGGATCGCGTTATCGACCTCAATTTCTATCCGATCGAAACCGCGCGCCGCGGCAACCTGCGCTGGCGTCCGGTCGGACTGGGGGTGATGGGCCTGCAGGATGTGTTCTTCAAGCTGCGCCTGCCGTTCGATAGCGAAGACGCGCGGAAGCTGTCGGCGAAAATCGCGGAGACCATCTATTACCACGCGCTGGAAACCTCGGTCGAGCTGGCCGAAGAGCGCGGCAGGCATCCGTCATTCGCTGACACGCGCGCTGCAGCCGGCGAATTCCAGTTTGAAGCCTGGAACGTCAAGCCCGAGGACATGGACCGTTGGGAAACTTTACGCGACCGCATCCGGGAAAGCGGCTTGCGCAACTCGTTGCTGATCGCCATCGCCCCGACCGCCACCATCGCTTCCATCGCCGGTTGCTACGAATGCGTCGAGCCGCAGACCAGCAACCTGTTCAAGCGCGAAACGCTGTCGGGCGACTTCCTGCAGGTCAACCGCTACCTGGTCAACGAGTTGAAGAAGCTGGGCATGTGGACCCCGGAAGTACGCGACGAGATCAAACAGGCCGAAGGCTCGATCCAGAAAGTGGCGCGCATCCCCGAGGCGCTGCGCGAGATCTACCGCACCACCTGGGAAGTGCCGATGCGTTCGCTGATCGACATGGCCGCCGACCGCGGCGCCTTCATCGACCAGTCCGCCTCGCTCAACCTGTTCATGGAAAGCCCGAACATCGGCGCGATGTCGTCCATGTACATGTACGCGTGGAAGAAAGGCATCAAGACGAC